>JAEINM010000158.1 GCA_016342385.1 Spirochaetaceae bacterium
GATAATTCAAGAGGGAAATGTATTTCCTCTTAAACACTCAGCAATGCTTCTTCACTTTATAGAGGAGTTTAAAAAGAACTATCCCTTTGAATCTCCTGGTGAGGCAGAGACCAATCATTTCCTGAGTGAGTTGAATGCTTATGCCACGACTTATTTAAAAGAGATAAACTGGAATTATCTGCTGATCCTATTGCAAAAAGATATTATAGTTCACATAAAAAATCAGACAGTACACAAACAGATAATCAATCTTTTTGGTAAGGCTCATTCGTTAATTTCAAAAATATTTCAAAAACAACAATCAGCTTCTCAGATTTTAATCAGCAAAGAAGATCGTAACAACAGAGATTTCAAAGAGGATCTGAACTTCATAGATAAAATAGAGGATTGCTGCCGTGTACTTGCTGAGCATTGTGAACGGGCCAGACTCAATAGAGCCTATATGGTCCTCTACGATGGAAAAGCCAAAAAGAAAAATGATCTATACCACTGGGATATCCCGGAAAAGAGCCGATTACTAATGGCCTGGGACAAGGGGAAACAACATATTGCTCCTCAACAAGAGATAAAATTCAATACAGTGGAACTACTGCCTGACGAGTTTTTCCAAAAAGAGGAACAGTTTATATTAGCCATTACATCTCTCTATTACAGAACGAATCAATACGGATATCTGGTTGTAGGATTAAATCAGAGGGATGAATTTTATATAACTACTCAGGAATATCTGGGATCCGCCCTATACCATATTGAAGAATGGGAGAAAAGGCTCCTTCTGGAGAAAGAGAAAAAGGAAACTCTTGAGAAACTACAGATATCCAATGAAAAGCTGACCGAACTGGATGATATGAAAAATGATTTTATAGCTAATATCACCCATGATTTCCGCTCCCCTCTAAGCATTATCCTCAATACAGCCGATATCGGAATGAAATATGAGGCCCAACTGAATAGAGAGCAGATAAAAAAGAGATTCACCACCACTTATCTTTCGGCATTAAAATTAAAGCAGGCTACCGACAGACTCCTGGATCTGGCGAAAATGGATTCCGAAGGGCTCAAGCTCAAGATTCAAAAAGTCAAACCCAAATTTTTTCTCACACAATTACTGGATTATTATAAATCCAGTATTCTCTCATCAGATTTTAAGATTCTTGAATCAATGCCCCCTTATGAAATCGATGATTTTTATACCGATATTGATAAACTGGAAGAGATTCTCAGCAATATTGTCTCTAATGCCATTAAATATATCGATTCAGACAAGGGAGAAGTCATTATTTACTTGGAGGACAAGCCCGATTCTATCCAAATTAAGATTGAAGATAATGGTATTGGAATCGAAAGAAATATGCTCGAATCAATATTTAACCGTTTTGAACAGGTAGAATCGGGTAGAAACAGCATATACAAAGGTACAGGATTGGGTCTTTCCTTCGCTAAACAGCTGACAGAACTTTTACAGGGTACTATTAGAGCAGAATCTGAAGGTAAAGACAAAGGAACGACTTTTATTCTGGAGTTCAGAAAAGGTAAAGAGAATTTTGATTCTGAATCTATTGAGTTTATTGAATCTGGTGAACTTATCAAAACAAAAAACAAACCCAATTATATCAGTGTAGAATTAGAAGAGAAAAAGAGAAATGAATATACAGAAATAGAGTCCCTCATAACAGAAATGAACGATATTAATGAATTTAATCATAAAAAAGGGTTAATCCTGATTGTCGATGACAATCCGGAAATCCGTGAGATAGAGAAAAGTTACCTGAGAAATAATGGTTTTATTAATTTCATCACAGCTTGTGACGGACTTCAGGGACTTGATGCGGCCTACGAGTACCGTCCCGATTTTATAATCTGCGACTTTAATATGCCCCGCATGCGCGGAGACGCTTTTCATGACAATCTGATATCGAACCCGGATTTTAAAAAACTGCCTATCATTTTTGTAACGGCACTGGCAGATAGGAATCTTCTTATAGACAGACAGCGGAAAGGAGCTGTTGCCTATCTTGGGAAACCTATAGAGGAAGATGAGTTTATTACAACTATAGATATTCACATGAAAAAATATATGGAGTATAAGGAAATTCTTGTACAAGCCACGATTGATGAATTAACAAATATCAATAATCGCAGAAACCTCATGAAAACATTGAACAAAATACTCACTATAAGAACCAAAAGAGACCTCTCTATTGTATTTTTTGACATAGATCATTTTAAAATCATCAATGACACTTATGGACATCCCATGGGTGACAAAGTTCTTACCAGTCTGGGAGAAATCATCAACGACAACCTGAGACCCTACGATACAGCCGGGCGATATGGTGGAGAAGAATTCATGCTGCTACTAAGTGATACCTCTCTGGATCAGGCCCAATTTGTAGCTGATAAATTTCGAAAAAAATTTAAGGATCTTCTTGTTGAAGAGGGCGATCTCAAGGTAAAAATTACAGTCAGCTTTGGAATAGCCTCGCTACTCGATGATGAAAAATATATCTGTAGACAGCTAGGGATCGACAGTCTTTCAGAGATTTATGAAATTACCGATACGGCACATACGGACTGGAAGAAAGTTAAAGAATTGAAACAGCAATTAAACTCACTCATTGTAGAAATGGCGGACCAGGCCCTTTATATGGCGAAATCCACAATCTGCCATGACTGTTCATTTAAAAGTGAAAAAACAGCTCTCTTCATCGATGATAAGTGTCCTGAATGCGGCAGCAGACATCTGACTCCGGGAAGAGATAAAATTGTAACCTTTAGTGAGATCTCGGATTAGTTAGAGTAAGAAACAGAATTCTGGTAGAAATGTAGTAATATATTCTCAAAAATTGTATTCCTTGTATGAATCTACCATACTTTAATTAATAAAGATTACTAATAGGAGAATTATATGAAACTGAGAAATCAATTTTCATTGATATTAGGTGTTCCTTTGCTGGGTATAGCCGCCATATTCTTGATAGGATTTTTCGGATTTACCAGCCTTAAAACAGAAATCGAACATTTAATGCAATTTGAAGAGGAGCGGGCGACCATGCTCAATGCCGACCGCGACGCCTATCAGGTACTGGTATCGGAAAAAAACACTCTAAGCAGTCATTCCAAGTCAGAAATAGAAGCTCTTAATATAGAAAATATGGAAAACCTCCAACAGGTCTGGGAGAGAATAACTGAACCGGGGGAAAACTTCACCCCGAATATGAAGGACCAATACTCCCGCTTTAAAAATGAATACAAAGAATGGGAAATACAAACCAGGAATATTCTGACCTATTCACTTGAACTAATCGATAATGAAATCGCTGTAGAAGCATCCTCTGCCAATGCCATTGCCGCCTTTGATAGCATGCGTGATAGAATAGATCAGATTGGTGAAATTATTAACAACCAGTTAACAGAGAATATATCATTCAGCCGGAGAAGAGACCTGGAAGAAGCCCAGTCTTTAGTTTTAAATGGAGACCGTGATGCCTATCAGGCTTATCTTGCTCAGCTTCAGGCTCCCGATGCCACATCAAAAGAACAACTGGATAACTTCAATGCGGGAAATCTGGAAAATATTGACCAGACCGGAGAAAGAGTGGGTCGCGCAGCACAAATCAGCGGACGTCCTTCGGCGGTACTGGCTGAAGAGTTTCAGAATTATTTTACCATCTGGAAGAGTGAAAGCAGAAAATCTCTGGAACTGGCCGTTGAAATATTCTCTGATATTGAAAGACGCAATATAGCTGAAGAAAAAAGTGACGAGAAATTTGCGGAAATGCGTGACTCGATTGATCAACTTGTCGGAATGCAGGACCAGAGAGCCATTGAGGAAAGTCAGCTCATGAATGGAGAGATCAACAGAATAATAGTACAATATATATTGTTTGTTATTACCTCCTTTATTATTTCAATTATAATTGCCATACTTATTTCGCGATCTCTCCTGCAATCCATAAAGGAGAATATCTCTTTTGCAGAAAAAATCAGTCAGGGAAATCTTACTGTTTCACTGAAATCGAAACGGAAAGATGAAATGGGCGATTTAACATCAGTTCTTGATAATATGGTGAACAAACTCAGAGCCATAATAACATCAATCCAGGATTCATCAGATAATGTATCAAATGGTAGTAGCCAGCTTTCAAATGCCTCTCAATCACTTTCCGCAGGAGCTTCTGAGCAGGCTGCTTCAGCCGAAGAAGTATCCAGTTCTATGGAACAGATGGCTGCCAATATCCAGCAGAACTCAGATAACGCATCTCAAACAGAGAGCCTGGCCAAAAAAGTCAATGAAGATGCCAGAGAAAGCGGAGTTGCCGTCGAACAGACCGTTGGTGCCATGAAAGAGATAGCCGCCAAAATTTCAATCATTGAAGAAATTGCCAGACAGACAAACTTGCTGGCATTAAATGCGGCTATTGAAGCAGCACGGGCAGGTGAACACGGAAAGGGATTTGCCGTCGTTGCCTCTGAAGTCCGCAAGCTGGCTGAAAGGAGTCAAAGTGCCGCCGGGGAAATTACTGGTATTTCATCTTCATCGGTAGCTATCGCTGAAAAAGCCGGTTCATTGCTTACAGCTCTTGTACCAAACATTCAGAAAACTGCAGAATTGATTCAGGAAATAAGTTCATCCAGTTTTGAGCAGAACACTGGTGTAGAACAAATCAATACAGCTCTCACTCAACTCGATAATGTGATACAGCAGAATGCTTCTGTTGCCGAAGAAACAGCCTCAACGTCAGAGACTCTTGCTGAACAGGCTAAAGATATGAAAGAGCAGATAGCTTTCTTTTCTCTAAGTGAAAGGAAAAAATCGAATCTCCAGCTTGAAAGTAGAAAGACAATCATAAGAGATGATAAAGAGAGTTCTGAAATATCAACCGGATTAACACTGGCTCCATCGGAAGAAAATACAGTTGAAGATACTGATTTCAGTGATTTTTAAAGGGTAAAAAACTTTTTTTCTATTATATCATAGGGGGTTCAATTGAATCCCCATAATTTAAAAATGTATTATTTTACAGATGTACTTTACATTCTCTGAAGACTGATGTTTTATTATATATAATATGGTCAACAAGAAAAATGATAATCAGATTCCTGATTCTGCGATTTTCTTTCCGGAAAAACAGATTTTAACACATGGGAAAGAAGTATTAGAGAACGGATTAAAAGATCCTCAGACACTTTTATCCGAATATAAAGCCCTTTTAAGACAATTTGAAAAATCTGTTCACCAGACAGATAAAATTTTCCGTCTCAGCGATCATTCTCAGAAAAATCTGATTCATACAAACGAACAGGTTCTCATTAGAAACAATGAGCTTTCCCAACAGATAGAAAAAAGTAAAATCTTTATCAATTTGGGAGAAAATATAGCCTGCCTTATTCATAATATGAAAAGTGATTTGAGTAATCTTTCTATTTCATTAGGAATACTCGAAGAACAGTGTGATAATCCTGCTATAGAATTTATTAAAAATGGTAAAAACCGGCTGGAACAAAAAATTACAAATATTTTAACACTGGCCAGATACTCACAAAATGATGAGTATATCGACTTCAGTATAAATGCTCTTCTAGATAGTCTAATAGAACTTTTTTCTATTAATAGCTACGGGAAAAGAATCAAAATAAAAAAGATATACAATGATGATCTTTATATGAATGGGAATACTTCTGAAATTTCCCAGGTATTTGAAAATCTGTTCATGAATGCCCATGAAGCAATGATTGAAAATTGGAAGCTTAATAAAAAATCCGATGAATCTGTAGAGGTTCCGCTTTTAACACTAGGTACTGACAGAAAAGGACATGAAGGTATTATCTCTTTTACTGACAACGGACCAGGAATAAGGATCTGTCTGACCTGTAACAGCAATGATCAATGTATAGACTGTGATGCATTTAAAATTGGACAAACGGAGAAAACCTCGGGCACCGGATTAGGTATGATATCCGTATTCAGAACAGTAAAAAAATACAATGGAAAGGTGAAAATCAATACATCAGCAAGTGGTTCAACAATTTCTGTGACCTTACCTTTTCTGGCTGAAAAAAAGAACATTTAAGCAGTAAATACATTTATCAGATTGACCATGAATGGAAGTAAAGTTATATATTGCACCACCATCATCAGTCATAATGCTTATGATTCAAGAAAGTAATAGCAAAACAACTCCTGTAATTGAAATAAACAGTATGATATTTCTACTTTTCATAAACTCTCCTTTCTTGATGCAACACTTTATTTAGGACTATAGGCTACATCCTATTCAACAAACCTACTTTTTTATTGAATCCTTTCATCGGTAAAGCCCCCCATACTCCTGCCCCGTGAGAAGTTCACAGACTCTTATAGTCTCCTCTTGGGCATTCTCTTTTAGTCCACCGCTCTTTAGACGCTCAATCTCATGCATGAGTATAGAGTGATTTTCCGGGGTAATCTGAAAGGAAAAAGAGGCAAAAAGTCCTGTCCCGATAAAAGCGATCGGACAGAGAATAAACAGAATCTTCATCCATGAGAGTGTATGGCTGGACTGTTTCAGATCAATCTTTTTCTGTCCTCCTCCTACCCCTTTGTAGTCAATATCATCGAGAATCAGTCTTATATCCCGTTTAAGATCATGTGAAACCTCAGAGGAAAGCTGAAAGAATCCATCAGTGAAGAGGAAAGCCGACTCTATTTTCTCTTTTGAAAGGGGATCACTGATACGTGAAAGGATTTCTTCTGAGAATTGTTCCGGAGTGAATTTTTCCGGTATGGGACCAAGATAACCTATTATTGCCAGCAATAACCCCAGAAGAGGTAAAACAACGGCCCCCTGGATCAATTTTCTAATGAGAGACATAGAACCTGAATAAGTCCCCGCTCTCTTCCGACCGGTTATCATCTCATCCACATCTGTAACAAAAGGTAAAAGCTGATAAGGGATAATGACTCCTGCCCCCATTCCGGCACCAATCATAATACAGTTCAGGATGAGAAATATCATAGGAGAATAATGAGTGTGCAGAGAAAATAATATCATAGCGGCTCCCCAAATAGTCAAACCGATTTTAAATGAAAAAGCATGTCCCCTCCTGTTGGAGATTGCGATATATAGCGGTAGGACGAGTATCTGTGTAATCAGGATGGATCCCAGGCCGATAGTCATGAATCCACCTCTGTCCAGATAATCAACCAGATAGAATTTCAGCCAGGCCATCATTATATCCATTGCACCATAAGCAAATATATACATGGTTATATGAATCCGAAATGAGCGGTTTTTAAATATAGATATGAAGTTCTTCAAGAAATGAACCTTCTCCGGCCCCGTATCATTATCTACAGGCAGTTCCCAGGTCCCCAGAAATAGAAATATCCAGGGTATGGCAAAGAACAGGCCAAAAATAACCCCTAGAGCAAGATGTCCGGTCTTAGGATCGTCAAAGAGGTAAATAAGAGGTTGAGCCAGAACACCGGCCAGCAGAGTGGCAAATAGGGAGAAAAACATTCTGAAGCCGGTCAGCTTATTTCTCTCTTTAAATCCTCTGGTCATTTCGGCACTGAGAGCCGAATATGGCACCATAGCCAGGGTGGATGTTGTATAAAAGAACAGATAAGCGAAAAAATAATATAAAAACAATGATATTTGCGATGAAAATGCAACAGGCATCCAGATCATTGTAAATGAAAGAGCTATGGGAATGACGGCAATGAGAAAATAAACTCTTCGTCTGCCGAATCTTGATTTGGTCCTGTCGGAAATATACCCCATCAGAGGATCTGAAACAGAATCCCAGACTTTACCGAGACCGGGAATTAAACCTGCCAGCAGAGGATTCATTCCCACAATAGCAATCAGGTAATACATGGCGAATGTACTGATGATAAAAAAGGAACCACCACCATATAGATCTCCAAGACCATAGGCAAGGCAGTTTCTTATTTTTAGAGGACGAATCTGATCTTTTATCTCCATTTTATGAACTCCAATCTTCTGACTTCATAAAATAGTATGCTCATTTAATCAAAAAAACAAGCAATTACTTACATGGTGTAAATAATAAAAATTAGACGATTATTTCACAATATGAAATATGAAATCTAAGAGCAGAAGAGAAAAGAGGAGAATTCAGAGCCTAAACCTCTCTGGAATGACTCCCTCTGAAACAGATTCTCATCTCCGGAGCAATACTCCACGATTCCTCTCTTACACCAGGAAATTGAAAAATAGAGCCCCTTACGACTCTATTTTCCTGAGTTTTTATCTCAAGCTTGCCAGCCCCTTTTCTATCTCTGAGGAAATCCGTTCATAAACCTCTTCAAATGTCCCGTCGCCATCTATTTTGACAAGGCCATAAAGGGAATGGTATTTCTCCATAACCGGTACAGTTGTGTCTTTGTGATCCTGAAGCCT
>JAEINM010000159.1 GCA_016342385.1 Spirochaetaceae bacterium
ATTTAGAGATGAGAACTCCTCACCAGCCTCTTTCTCTATCGTAACAGCTTCTTCTGGACAGATAGCTGAGCAATGGCTGCATAGAATGCATTTATGTTGTAGAATTGTCATGTTTTCTTTAAGTATAGCTTTGCCAATACAATCTGTGACGCACAAATGACAAGCTGTGCATTTTTCCATATCTATTATCGGGGTCATTATCTAAGGAATCTCCTTTAGCATTATTGTCCTTTTATTTCATATAATTCAATGTATAATGAAAAAGAGCAATACGGGAATACTTTTCAATATAATTGTAAACTGCTAGATAATATCTTAACATGTAATTATGGTCGCAAATTTAACTTCACTAATTCTAATAGTTGATGACAATTTATCAAATCTTCAGGTTCTTGGAGCCCTGCTATCTCAAAAAGGATATGAAATTGCTGTGGCGACAGATGCTGAAAAAGCCTTGGAGTTTCTGGAAAATGACAGCCCCGATCTTATCCTCCTTGATGTCATGATGCCCGGTACAGACGGTTATGAACTCTGCGGGAAAATAAAAGCCATCGAAAAGATCAGTGAAATACCCATTCTTTTCCTCACAGCTTTAACCGATCCCGATGATATAGTAAAAGGTTTCGAAACAGGCGCTGTCGATTATATTTCCAAACCCTTTAATAATGCCGAACTTCTGGCCAGAATTAAAACTCATATAGGACTGAAAAAAGCAAAGGATGAAATTAAGGTATTGCGCGGCACGATCCCTATCTGTGTGCGATGCCGCAAAATAAAAGATGAAGACGGATACTGGCAACTGGTTGAGGAGTATATTGAAAACCATACGGAATTGCTTTTTTCCCATGGTTTGTGTGATGGCTGTTCAAATGAATTATACGGCAAATACGATTGGTATAAAAATGAAAAGGACTAGTGTTATCATACTATGCAGAAAGATCTCCTGTACCGCCTTTAACCATTCTCATCACCTTTTCCCGATCCTCTTCTTGAAACACTCATTATTTTTAGTCAGTTAATTGTCATTATAGCCTGGATTACATTTCTCTATCCATTTTTGACGGGAGAAATTTCCTTATTAACCAGTATGAATAAAACTCTGTTTATATAAAATACGAATTCAATTGAGCTTTGATCTTTTATAATGTAAAAAATAGATTTTTTACTTGACCAAAAAGATTGATAACGTAATAATCACAGTGCGTTGGTGGTTTTTGTCAACCAACTGCAAATAAGATAAAATCTGGAGGAACCGATGAAATACGGTTTTTTTGATGACCAAAACAGAGAATATGTAATTACAAATCCCCAAACACCCTATCCCTGGATTAACTATCTGGGGAATGAAGACTACTTTTCTCTTATATCCAATACAGCTGGCGGGTATACGTTTTTTAAAGATGCAAAATTTAGACGATTGACAAGATATCGGTATAATAATGTTCCTGTAGATGATGGTGGCCGCTATTTCTATATCAGTGATGGAGAGACTATATGGTCTCCTGGTTGGAAACCTGTTCAAACGGAACTGGATTCTTATGAATGCCGTCATGGAATGAGTTATACAAAAATAAAGAGTTTGAAGTCGGATCTGGAAGCAGAAATCCTTTTCTTTATTCCCAATGGTTTTCACGGTGAACTTCAGAAAGTAACTCTGAGGAATAAAGGTAAAGAGAGTAAAAAAATAAAACTATTCTCATTTCTGGAATGGTGTTTATGGAATGCGGAAGATGATATGAATAATCTTCAGAGAAATTTTTCCATAGGAGAAGTGGAAGTTGAAGATTCAGTCATCTATCATAAAACAGAATACAAAGAGAGAAGGGATCATTATGCCTTTTATTCAGTGAATACACCCATTTCCGGATTTGATACTGACCGCGATACTTTTATTGGAGCCTATAGAGGATTTCAGAATCCTCAGGTTGTATTAGAAGGGAAATCTCGTAATTCTATTGCTCAGGGATGGTCTCCTGCAGCTTCACATTATATTGAAGTAGAGCTTAAACCGGGAGAGGAAGAAAACTTTATATTCATGCTTGGTTATGTTGAAATGGAAAAAGATAAAAAATGGGAATCTAAAGGTGTTATTAACAAAAGCACTGCTAAAGAAATGATTTCACGTTTTAATACCGTGGAAAAAGTGGACTCGGCATTTAATGAATTAAAAGACTTCTGGGATAATCTTCTATCCTCTTATATTATAGATAGTGATGATGTTAAATTAAATAGAATGGTAAATATCTGGAATCAATATCAGTGTATGGTCACTTTCAATATGTCCAGAAGCGCTTCTTTTTTTGAAACGGGGATAGGGCGGGGGATGGGCTTTAGAGATTCGAACCAGGATCTGATCGGTTTTGTTCATCAGGTTCCCGAAAGAGCCAGAATGAGAATCCTCGATATAGCGGCTACACAATTTGAGGACGGATCGGCTTATCATCAGTACCAACCACTGACAAAACGGGGGAATGATGCTATAGGAGGCAATTTCAATGATGATCCTCTCTGGCTTATTCTGTCTACTGTGACATATATAAAAGAAACCGGGGATTTTTCCCTTCTCGATGAAATGGTTCCCTTTGACAATGATGAGACTAAGGCAAAGCCTCATTTTGAGCATATTAAAGCATCATTTTATCATGTCGTTCATAATCTTGGTCCTCATGGACTTCCTCTTATTGGAAGAGCCGACTGGAATGATTGCCTCAATCTCAATTGCTTTTCAGAAGATCCCAATGAATCTTTTCAGACCACAAATAATAAAACAGGGGAAACGGCAGAATCACTGATGATTGCCGGTCTTTTCGTTCTCTATGGAAAAGATTTTATAGAATTATGCCGCTATCTGGGTAAAAACGATGAGGCAGATGAAGCAGAAATACATGTGAATAACATGATCAAAGCTGTTAAAAAAGATGGCTGGGATGGAGCGTGGTATCTCCGGGCCTATGATTATTACGGTAAGAAAGTGGGTAGTCATGAAAATGAAGAGGCAAAGATTTTTATTGAATCACAGGGTTTCTGCACAATGGCGGAAATTGGTAAAGATGAAGGATTTTGCAGTAAAGCCCTCGATTCAGTTAAAGAGAAACTGGATTGTCAATATGGAATCGTTCTCAATAATCCACCCTTTTCTAAATACATGATTGAGTATGGAGAAATCTCTACCTATCCGCCAGGTTATAAGGAAAATGCCGGCATATTCTGTCACAATAATCCATGGATTATGATCGGAGAGACCAGGAATGGCAATGGAGATAGGGCTTTTGACTACTATAGTAAAATTGCACCTGCTTATCTGGAGGATATTTCAGATCTGCATAAAATGGAACCCTATATCTACTGTCAGATGATAGCGGGAAAAGATGCCTTGAAACCGGGTGAAGGAAAAAACTCCTGGTTAACCGGTACGGCATCTTGGAATTATTATGCTGTTACTCAGTATATTCTGGGAATCAGACCCGATTATAGGGGATTACTCGTCGATCCCTGTATTCCTTCAGCATGGAAGGGATATTCCATAAAAAGAGTTTTTAGAGGGGATACATATAATATCACTATCAGTAACCCCGATCATGTGTGCAAAGGGATTAAATCCCTTATTGTTGATGACAAGGAGATTACCGGAAATATCATTCCCCTCTTCGGCGATAAGGGGAATCACAATGTACAGGTCCTTTTGGGGTAATTTCAATCGGGGCCGTTTTTTTGGGCGAAAAATGCTCTTTTTTGAAGCAAATGGTTGATATTTGATGGTTATTTAGTTGATTATAGAGAAATAAAATAATTGCCTTAAGTTTTCAGGAGTATTGATGCTTGTAAAAGATATATTGAAAAGACAGAAATTAACTGTCAGTTTTGAATTTTTCCCCCCGAAAAATGAATCCGGTTGGGAGGATTTATATGAAACTATCTCAAAAATAATGCCTTTGAAACCTTCATATGTCAGTGTCACTTATGGAGCAGGTGGTTCCACTAGAGAAAAGACTCACGATCTGGTGACGAAGCTGCAGAATGAGACAGAGTTGTGTATAGTAGCGCATCTGACTTGTGTTAATTCGACAAGAGATGAGGTCAGAGCCATTATCGAGAGATATTCCCATGATGGTGTGATTAATATTCTTGCACTCCGTGGAGATCTCCCCCCCGGAGTCGATCAATACAACAAAGAGGGAAAAGGTTTTACACATGCTTCAGAGCTGGTTTCCTTTATTAAAGAGATAAACCCCGAAACAGGTATAGGAGTGGCGGGGTTTCCTGAAGGACATCCTCATATGCCGAACCGGTTAAAAGAGATTGAATATCTAAAGATGAAAATCGATGAGGGAGCAGATTATATTGTAACTCAGATGTTTTTTGATAATCGGGATTTTTATGATTTTAAAGAGCGCTGCATTCTAGCCGGGATAAATGTACCCATCATAGCCGGAATTATGCCGATTACTTCCAGGCATGGCATGAAAAGGATGGCAGAACTGGCTGCGGGAGCAAGATTTCCGGCACCTCTGATAAAGGCCATTTCCAGAGCTGATGATGAATTTGTCCGCAGAGTCGGTGTTCAGTGGGCTACGGAACAAATACGAGATCTGATCGACAATGAAGTCGATGGAATACATCTCTATACCCTCAATCGTTCCAGATCTTCGATTAGAATATGTGAATCTTTGGGGATTACCAATTACGCTAAGCTTTACTAAGATAGATATTTTTCTCTTCCATAAGTTCAATAAACTTCATCTGCTCTTTTATTGTCAATCTTATTACAAGAGAATCAAATCCCTCTGTTTGCAGCAGTAGTTTCCGGTCAGTCAGTTTTATCAGTTTTTCTATAGATGAAATCATATGGATTTCCGGTTTATGTCTGTACATTAGAAATATGAGAAGATTTTTATCTGTGACAACAATATAGGGTTTATTATTGCTATAGATAATCAGCAGCAGAGTTAATAGAAATCCTCCAATAAAAATGAGCAGTTCAACTGTTGTGTGGATATTTAAAATGGGTCTTACAGCAGGTATAAAAGGCAATAGCAGAAGATAGGCAGATATCCGATATATTATGTTCTTCTTAAAAACGGTATTATTCATAGGACAACCTATTTCAGATTTTCAGGATTGAGAGGTTTGAGTTCAGGAATGACAAAAATCCCGTTTTTCCGGATCAGCACATTGTCAAACCAAATCTCTCCGCCACCATATTCAACTGTCTGTATACAAACCAGATCCCAATGGATTGATGATTTGTTCCCGTTGGGTGCCTCATCGTAGGAATTACCGGGAGTAAAATGAAAACTACCCATTATTTTTTCATCAAAGAGAGTATTTTTCATGGGCTTCAAAATATAGGGATTAACACCTAGAGCAAACTCTCCGATATATTTTGCTCCTTCATCGGTATTGAAAACTTCATTGATCCTTTCAGTGTCATTTGCTTCCGCCCGGATTATTTTACCATCTTCAAATGTTAGAACAATATTTTCATAGGTGACCCCCTGATATAGGGCCGGTGTGTTGTAACTTAATACGCCATTAACAGAATCCTTAACCGGTGAGGTAAAGACTTCTCCATCGGGAATATTTATAAGACCTGCACATTTAACCGAAGGTATATCTTTTATAGAGAATGTTAAGTCAGTACCTCTTCCTGTAATACGGACTTTATCAGTTTTATCCATTAGCTCTACAAGACCATTCATTGCTTCAGACATCCTGGCATAATCCAGATTACAAACATTAAAATAATAGTCTTCAAATGCTTCAAAGCTTGTATTGGCTAATTGAGCCATAGAGTTTGTAGGAAAGCGCAGAACGGTCCATCTGGTATTTTTTATTCTTTCCTCCCTATGGACCGGAGTCATATATCTCTCCATCTACGGGAACATCGCTTGTCTCGCTGCTGTTCTCACCGGATCCAATTCCCAGAAAGGCATCCATTTCTTTCATCCTGGCTCTATCAAGCACAGCCATCAGATCGAGTAGTTCTTTTGAAGCATGCATAAGGACAGTTCGTTTTAATCTTTCATTATCGTTCTGAATAAAGGGGAGTGCTCCTATTTTGAAGACTTCTTTAACAACTTCATGGACCAGTGGTTCAGCATCTGCACCATTTGATGTTATAAGAATCTTTTCCCCTTTCTGAAGTTTGAGAGAGTAATGAACCAGACTGGTAGCCAGTTTTTTTATTCTTTCATCAATCATATTTCCACCTCTCTGTTTTTTATGATATTTCTTATTTCTGCAGCCATATAAAAAGAACCGGTGACTAGTATGGAAAGTTTATCCCCTGACAGTTCCCTGGCTTTTTTCTCTGCAAGAACGGGATCGCCTATTAAGAGAGTGTTGTCATTTTTACTCTTAAATATGTCATATAATTGCCTGGGATCACTTTTTTTAAATGTTCCAGGTCTGCTTATAATTATATGGGTAAAATGCTGAGCCAGGATTTCCGCCATGGCTTCTGCATCTTTTCCCCAGACAGAACCGAAAATAAGTATTCCGGGATTATGAAACAGGGATTTATAGGATTCAAGTAGTTTTTCAATTGATTTTTTTGTATGAGCGCCGTCTATCATGATATAAGGCTTATCACATAAGATTTCCATCCGGGCCGGCAGAATAGTGCGAGAAATTCCTCTATTGATAATCTCATCATCCAATCGGGGGAATAAATGTTTTATTCCGGCGATTGCCAAGCTGCAGTTTGCTCCCTGAAAATCTCCTAGGAGCTTTAATCTGGAGCTGTTTGATTTTCCATCTTTCCAGTGAATATGAAAAGAGGAATTACTGATGCTTGAGACCGATTGTAAATCCAAATACAAATCGGGAAGATAAGCTAAATGACAGTGTTTTTCAGATGATCTCTCTTCAAAGACTTTTAACGCATCCTTAGGCTGTTCTGAAGATATAACCGGTCTTCCCTCTTTGATTATACCGGCTTTTTCAGCGGCTATTTCCTGTATTGTCGAGCCGAGAAGTTCTGTATGTTCCAGTTCAATAGGAGTTAAAAGGACCAGTTCGGGTATAACCAGGTTGGTGGCATCAAGTCTACCTCCCAAGCCTGTTTCCAGAATAACCCAATCACATCGGCAGTCTCTGAAAACGAGAAAAGCCAGTAGAGTGAGCAGTTCAAAGGTCGTAGGCTCATTACCTCCTGGAAGAGAGAGATATTTTTGATCATTTATGAGCTCTTTGATAAGCTGCATATTGTTTATATAGATCTTTTCCGGTGCAAATTCGCCATTTATGGTGATTCTCTCTCTATAATCACTTATATGAGGAGAGGAATAGACTCCTGTTTTATAAGAGGCTTCCTGCAGAATGGATGCGCTAAAAGCGGCGGTAGAACCTTTCCCTTTGGAACCGGCAATATGAATTATTCTACAGCTGTTCTCAGGATTGTCGAAACAATGAAGCAGGAGCTTCATTCTGTCCAGTCTGTAACCCCGTTTTGTCAGATCGGGAGCTTTTTCCAGATTCGTGAAAGACTCCATCCACAGGAATCCTTCAAGACTAGTTTTAATCATTTTTATCTCTGAGTTTCAGTGCATTGGCATGTGCTTCAAAACCTTCATACTCAGCTAGTATTCGAACGTGTTTTTCAAGACTTTTATAACCATTTTCAGAAGAATAGACTATTGAACTGTATTTCATAAAATCCCGGACTGATAGAGCCGACCATGTTTTAGCTTTACCTCCTGTGGGTAGTACGGCATTGGCGCCAATAGAGTAATTCGCACAGGAAAAAGGTGTATTATCTCCCAGAAGTATCTCTGCGGCATTTTTAATCAGACCAACTGTATCCCAGGGATCGGTCGTAATAATCTGAAGGTGTTCAGGGGCATAAAGATTGATTACTTCAGCTGATTCTTCAACATTTCTGGTTATAATAACTCCGCCAAACCCCTCAAAGACATCGCATACAAATTGTTTTCTCTGCTCCGGAAGAAGCAGAATGAGTTCTTTAATATGTTTTATACATTGCCGGGCAAATTTTTCAGAGTGGGTCACAAGAATTGCAGAAGAGTCCGATCCATGTTCAGCTTCTGTCATCAGATCCAGTGCCGCTTTATAGGGATCTGCCGTGTTATCAGCCAGTATGGCAGAATCCGAAGGTCCTGCGGGGATTCCTGAATCAACAAGACCCGATAATATCCTTTTGGCAGCACTGACATATTTACTCCCGGGACCGGTGATTTTTACAACGGATTTTATAGTCTCTGTTCCATAAGTAAGAGCGGCTATTGCCTGAGCACCTCCGGTTTTATACACTTCACTGATACCGCATTTCCCTGCGGCATAAAGACAGGCGGGATCAACTTCTCCTTTTTCATCAGGAGGAGTGATAATACAGACCCGTTCGACACCGGC
>JAEINM010000160.1 GCA_016342385.1 Spirochaetaceae bacterium
ATTCGTCGCCCGCTTGACAAAGGACGCGTAAAGATTCGAATGATCATCGATGTTGAATGTATAGGGATTCTCTCCCGACAATTTAACGTTATCTTCTCCTCCGACCGGTTCTGTATACCATCCGGCAAAGACACTTCCTGGATCGACTATGGCCTTGGCCGTTACAGATGTTCCATCTTCATAGACACCAGTTGCCGTTGAAGCGGCTGTATCAATTGAACCACTACCTGTACTGGTGGCCAGGTTAAGTGAAAAGTCATAGGGGCCCCGCATCTTGCAGCTGAATGCCAGTAGGATGGAAATAGATAATAAAAGGGTAAAAATCTTTCTCAAATCTCTTTTCATTAAAATAAACTCCTTACCCGAAGGGTAAAATAAATTGAGGGAAATGTTTCCCATAGTAGTATTAACTTTTAATATGTACTCAAAAAATGTTTTGTATAATCCTGTTGCAGATTACCAATGTCGCAATTATTGTAAGATTAGTTGTTTGGTTCTGTCAACTTAAAAATGTCCAATTGTTTTATCCTTTTGTTTTCTATTTATATAATGTTATGAAGTCATTCTCTATTCATTTGTTATGGGGAAAAATTCTTACTAAAAGGGAAGATCCTTTGTATACAGTTTTAATTCCTCCATGATATATTCTTTTTAAATCCGTCAGGTTTATCCTGCCGTTTAAAGTATGGGATTGGTTTATGCAGAAATTATCAAAGCAGAAAAAAACTGCTTTTTCCTTTGTTTTTTTATTTATTATCATACTCTTTTTTATGGGTATGGAAGGGGTTTTAAGACTTATCGATTACGGCGATAATTATACCCCCTTTCTTATTAAACAGAACATTCCCGATTATTTTGTCGATAATCAGTCCTTTATTTCCAAATATCATCCCGCTGGAAAAATAGTGAGCACAACAGCAAAAAATTTTTTTCCTGTTTCCCGGACCAAGCAGTCTTTGCGCGGATTTGTCATAGGTGGTTCTACGGCTCAGGGGTATCCCTATCCCGCCAATCAGTCATTTAGTAAAATCCTGGAAACAGCACTTTCCGCCTCCGGTCACTATGATCAAGTGTCTGTCGTCAATCTGGGCTTTAGTGCCATGAGCAGCTTCTATGTAAAAGATGCCGTTGCGAAAATTATGGATTATAATCCCGATTTTATAGTTGTCTATACAGGTCATAACGAGTTTTACGGAACTATCAGCGGAACAACGGGAAAGAGTTATTTTTTTAAAAATCTCTATATGGCTCTTAAGGAGATAAAACTCTTCCAGATGTTATTTAAATTATCTACCCTTAAAAAGAGACCGGAAGGTGTTCAGGAAAATCTTATGGCTCAGCAGTTCCGCAATAATCAGATCTCTGCTGATTCTGAAATAAACAATATTGCCGGGAAATTTTTTAGAAAAAATATTCAGGCCCTTATAGATGTCACCTCCCGCGGGGGGGTTCCGGTTTTTTTTATTGAACCGGTCAGCAATCTGATTGATATGCCGCCTTTTTTATCGCAGACTGATATTGACGATGAAAAATTGTTTTCTCTTCTGTATAATGCTTATAATCATTCTGATTCTGCCGCTTTGGAGCAGTTACTCATAAACAATGGATCGCAGATAGAAAACAGCACCAGTGCACACATCTCTTATCTGACCGGACTCATTAAAATGAAACTGGATCAAAAGGATTTTCTTCCCTATTTTATCCGGGCTAAAGATCTGGATGCGGCCCCTTTCCGTGGAAGAACTTCACTGATCCGGGAATTAACTGAACAGGATAGTCTCTCCCGGGAAAATGTTCACTTTATCCCCCTGTCAAAAATCCTGATACAGAACTTCGGCCCGGAAATTTTAAGTAACAGGATTTTTATTGATCATCTGCATTTTAATATGGAGGGCCAGAAAATAGTGGGCCGTATACTGGCAGAAGAGGTGGGTTCATTCTTCTCATTTACAGTTGAAGAAAAAAGAAGAATGGCAAGTTTGATGGATAATGAGGAGATCTTATCAGAAAAGCTTCACCTAACCGAATTTTTTCAAGTTTTTCCCTATTGGTCAGTATCTTCCATTATAGCGGGGCCCCCTTACACAGAGATGAAGATTCCCTTCAACCTTCCCGGGATCGCCCAGGTTTACCCTGAAAATGAACTGGCAAAAAAAACGGATTTACACAAAGAGATGTTTTCCAGAGTAAAAAACACAAATGACATTATTCTTTTTATGTATGATTATTACCTGAAGAATGAGTTTGAGAAATGTTTACCCTTTATAAATAGTCTTATTTTTAATTATCCGGGAACCCCGGCGGGATATGTTTTGCTTGGCGATTATTTAACCATTTTTGAGACAACGGAAAACAATATCAATTCTGTCATCAGCAGCTATTATAAAGCATTATACCTTTCCGGTTTTGAATATAATATTTATAGCAAACTTAAAAAATATCTGGAAGAGAATAATAAAATAGAAATTTTAAATAACTTAAATTACGAGTATAAAAGGCAATTGTGAGGATTATATGTCTAAGATGAAGTTGGTTCGGGAGTTTTTCGATTTTTTAAAATCAAGTAAGAAAATATGGCTGATGCCGATTTTAGTAATGTTGTTCCTATTTTCTCTTGTTATTCTTGTTTCACAGTCCCAGGCTATTGCTCCCTTTATTTATTCGTTGTTCTAAAGGTTCGAATGGATACTGTGTATATACTGGGAATTTCTGCCTATTATCATGATTCAGCCGCTTGCATTCTCAAAAATGGTGAGATAATCGCCGCTGCCCAGGAAGAGCGTTTTTCCCGGAAAAAAGGGGATTCCCGATTCCCCTCTTCTGCCGTGTCCTACTGTCTTGACGAGGCTTCAGTCTCCATAGATCAGGTGGAACATATTGTTTTTTACGATAAGCCGATCTTGAAATTCGATCGGATTCTGGCTTCGTACATTCACCGAGCTCCCTGGGGAGTCCGTTCTTTTCTTCAGTCCATCCCTTTGTGGTTAAAGTCGAAGTTGTGGGTCGAGTCGAATATTCAGAAGGAATTGGGAACAAAAAAACAGATTCTCTTTACAGAGCATCATCAGTCTCACAGTGCCAGCGCCTTTTTCCCCTCACCTTTTAACGACGCAGTTATAGTCACCATTGACGGAGTGGGGGAGTGGGCGACAACCACTATCGGAGTCGGCGATGGGAATAAACTGGAGCTTTTAAAAAAAATTAATTTCCCCCATTCTTTAGGGCTGCTCTATTCCTCTTTTACCTATTATTGCGGATTCAGGGTGAATTCCGGTGAATATAAGCTTATGGGATTGGCTCCATATGGCAAACCGGCCTATTTGGATCTGATTAAAAGGGAACTCATCGAAATTGAATCTGACGGATCATTCCGGTTGAACATGAAATATTTTGATTATATGTCGGGCCTGAAAATGATCAACAGGAAATTTGAAAAATTATTCGCTATGCCTGCCCTGAAAGCCGATGAGGAACCATCGCAGTTCTACAGGGATATTGCCGCTTCTATTCAGGCGTTATTTAATGAAGTGCTGCTGAAAATTGCCCTGCATGCGAAAGAATTAACAGGCAGGAAAAATTTATGCCTTGCCGGTGGAGTCGCCCTGAACTGCGTTGCCAACGGTGAAATCTTCAGAAAAGCGGGGTTCTCTCAAGTCTGGATTCAGCCTGCTGCCGGTGATGCGGGCGGGGCGTTGGGGGCTGCCTTTTATGCCCACTTTACCTATCTGAAAAATGAAAGAGTTCCCGTCGCGGGGAAGGACAGTCAGAAAGGATCATATCTCGGGCCGGGATTTTCAGAAGAATCAATAAAAAATGTTCTGGATAGTTATGATGCGAAATATGTCCATTACAATGATGATACACTCATAGAGTATATAGTCGGTCAGATTGATAGGCAGAAAGCTGTCGGTTTTTTCCAGGGGAGAAGTGAATTCGGCCCCCGAGCACTGGGAAACCGCTCTATACTGGGAGATCCCCGCAGCCCCGAAATGCAGAAAAATCTCAATTTGAAGATAAAATTCCGGGAATCTTTCAGGCCCTTTGCTCCATCGGTACTGGAGGAACACTCTCGAGATTATTTTGATGAACCCTCAAGGTCTCCCTATATGCTTTTTACGACTCAGGTTCAGCAGGACAAACTGCTTCCCTCCGATTCTTCCCATAAGAAATTCCTTGAGATATTGGCAGAAAGGAGATCGGAGATTCCGGCAGTCACCCATGTGGACAATTCCGCGAGAATTCAGACTGTATCAGAAGAGGATAATCGGAAATATTACAGAGTGATAAAGCGGTTTTATGAGAAAACCGGCTGTCCTCTTCTCATCAATACCTCTTTCAATGTGCGGGGAGAACCCATAGTGAATGATCCCTCTCATGCCTATGCCTGCTTTATGGGTTCAAACATAGATGTTCTGGTATTGGGGAACTATGTCCTCCTGAAAGAGGACCAGCCACCATTTAAGGAGAGAAAAAAATGGCAGAAAACACTGATACGGGACTGAAAAATAAAGAATTGAAGAGATTCGGATTTTCTTTCGGCTCAGGCATGGTCATTCTCACCGCTGTCGGCCTGTTGAAATCTTTTCCAACGGCAGTCATGACGGCAACATCTCTCCTGTCTCTCTTTCACATTTCGGGATCTTTTATTTACCCGAAGGTTCTCACTCCCTCGTTTAAGATTATCTCTTCTGCAGGAAAGGTGGTCTCCTCTCTACTGACTACGGTCTTTTTCTCAATTTTCTATTACCTCATTTTTACACCCTTTGCTCTTGGAGTCCGTATGTTCCGAAAGGATGTGATTCAAAAACAGCTTGAATCCAGAGGGTGGATAGATATCCCTGAAGAGGAAAAAGATTCTTCCAGAATCACAAAACAGTATTAATACCGCATTAAAACAGGATTCTTTTAATCTTGGTCCCTCTCACTTATAATCTCACCTAATCAAGACTCTTTTTTTGAATCCTCACTCGGTCTCTCCCGGAGGGAGAGAAGGAAGAAGTGAATTTATATTAAATCCCTATATTGTACAAAAGGATGACCCAGTCTGAAACAGGACTGCGAAGCAGGCAGCAGTTGAGGATGCGGGTTTACAAGGAGATTCGTTACCTTCTTAAGTCCATACGGCTACTTATGGATCATAGTATGCTTTTGGGGAGAGCGAGAGTTCCTCGAATTTAAAAAACAAGAGATATTGAAGATATTTGTTGACAGCTGGAAATCTTAAGTTTAATATGTTGGTGGATGAGACCAACTATCAATGTTGTTCTATTTCCAGACTCAGCAGCAGAAGCTGCTGAAACATTTTCAATAAAATAGGAGAAACTAAATGAAAAAAACAAACATTTTTATAATGTTCGTGCTTATGACAGCTCTGGTATTTATCGGTTGTGATAATGGAACTACTTCTAATGCAAGAAACACAGATGCATTAGACGCGGCAATTACTACAGCGACAGCATTAAATGCAGCTACATCAGTGGGTACTGAAGTGGGAGATGTTCCTCTGGCAGCAAAAACTGCTTACACCGCTGCCATTGCCGCCGCTCAGGCCGTATCGGAAGATTTGAATATGACCCAGGCAGACATTGACGCTGCAGTAGAAACACTGGCTGCTGCAACTGTTGCCTTTAATGCTGCTATAATTCAGCCGGATCCACAGGGTGACCTTGCGGACTACATTGCTGTAATACAGGCAGAGCATGATGCCGCATCAGAAGGAACTGCCAACGGTGAAGCTGCTGCCGGTTCAAAAGCAACTTTAGCTACAGCGATCGCTGCCGCACAGACCGTTCATGATGATGCCGCCAGTGTAGCTGCTGACTATGAAACTGCTGCAGATACTCTTGGAGCCGCATTTATGGCTTTTGACCTGGGTATTGTTTCTTATGGAATCCACAGTGAAGCTGCTGCTACCTCTATAGATGTTGATGCTGTTGCAAATGCTGGTTCTGCCGCTTACGGACACTGGAGTGATGATGGTAGCTGGACCGGTGTTATGCCTGTTGTTTCTGATGTAGCCGCTACAGCAAATGTTGCTGAGGGTGCAGAGTCATGGTCTATTACATATGACGGAACAGGAATCGGTGGTGGTGCTTTCGCTTACTTTAGTGACACTTTAGATGAAGCAGCCAAGACAGCAACTGATCTTAGCGCTTATACTGAACTGGTATTTTATGTTCAGGCAGGTACTTATTTCTTCATCAAGATTGAAGATGCTAATGCAAATAATGAATTTTCCAGCGCTGACTATACTCCTGTAGCTGCCGGTGACTGGGACATTTACACTATTCCTCTGGCAGACTTTGCTGCTGTTGATTTCACAGCTGTAACAGTTCCTGTCGGTTTCTGGAACCCCGATGGTTGGGAAGCATATTACACAGGTGTTCTTACTTTTGACAATATTGTTTATAGATAATAAGTCGTTTTTAGTATGAATATGAGGCTGTCCCGCAAGGGACGGCCTTTTTCTTTGGCAGCAGAGCCGGTAAACCCTATCTCCAGAAAAAAGCCTCCCGATAACACCTCATTTCCCATCTGAGAGTTCTCTCGGTTCTGCATCTTTTAAGAGTCATTTGAATAATGAAATCATAAGGAGTATCGGGCTCCTGTTTTCATGTCCACTGGAAGCTTTTTATCGGGGTTTTAAGGCATCAATTCCCTATTGTTGAGTTGTGGTATTAAAGCAGCTTATCCTGCCATTCACAGCTCTTCTCGGAGTGATGCTGAACCGCAATACCAGTTTCTATGTTTAATAAAACAATCCGCCTAAAAGGTGACTCGATCAATTCGTTCGTTTGTCTGAAAACCGGAGGCCTTAATTTATAGGAAAATAGGGGGATTCTGCAGTTATATTTCTATTCTGAAATAATCGCTGTGCAGTTGAAAATGGAAAATTTGCACATTGATGATTCGTAATGATTTTTTTCACGATGATAAAAGTTTTAGATCGGATTAAACGTAAATTTTGAATCCTCATTTTCTGCCGGTTGGACCTCTTTTATTGTTTCCAGAAGTTCAATCCCTCTTTTTATCCCTTTCTCGGGGCGATTATTCATTTCAGGAATACTGAAAAGATTTTCCAGGAACATACAGGCCGCACCATAGGCTACTGCCTGATTGCCCTGATTGGAGCTTGAAATTGAGAAAGTCATCTGCTCGGGATAAGACCAGTTCTGCTGAATTTCATGGGTTAGCATCTTTTCAATCATATCTTTGTAGCATTCGATTTCCCCGCCTATAACAATATGGTTCAGGTTAAAGAAATTTATAACCAGGGAGATGTTTCTGGTCAATTCCCGGAGAAGGGCAGCAAATTCCTCAGGTTTATTCTGTATATTTTCAATCTGATCATCGGGAAGTGAAAACTGACTGATACTGGGAGCCTTGCTGAATATGCTTTTAAACTCTCCAGCTGAATGTTCAAGACCGCTATAAACTTTTCCATTTATGACTATTCCGAATCCGATGCCAATTCCCGAGTAATAGGCATGATGGGTTTCTACTTCACGAAATTGACCCAGCATATAAAGCATATTTTCAGGGCGCTGTGTTTTTTGGGAAGTCAGCTCACCCCAGCAGCAGCAGTTTGCATCATTTTCAATGAAAACGGGGAGTGAGAATCTTTCTTCGGCCATATGACAGAATGGATAAGCGTCCACGATATTCAGGGGATTTGATTTTTGAATGATTCCTTCTTCGCTGTTTACAATGCCACATAACCCTACAACAATACCGAGTAGGCCAAGATTTTCTGTATGGGGCATGATATTTGTAAGAATCTCAGAAAAAACATCGATTAGTTCTTTTTCCCCGAAATCAATTTTATCTCTATACCTGGAGATAATTTCACCTTGCAAATTAATAATGACAACATTAAAGATATCGGTCTGAATTTCGATTCCCAGTATGCATCCATAGCTGATGTTTATGCTTAAGGGGACTGGTTTTCTTCCTCCCCTGGGGCTGGCACTTCCCTCTTCCATAGTTTGTACTATTCCCAGTTCAAGTAAACTGGAGACAATTTTAGTTACTGTTGATTTATCCATATGCAGCATCTCAGCAATACGAATCCTGCTTATCCCTTTGTTCAGCCAGATGGAGCGTAAAACCTGAGATACATTTATTCTATTAAGTTTGCTTTGTGTTGCCATGTTTATCTTAACTTCCCGAAATTGATTAATGTTACTATTGTTGGTAGTAGAAACCAACAATAGTAACATTGACATATATAATTCCGGAAGTCAACAAATATCTTGTATTTGGAAAATAGAAATGAGGATTCTCCTATTCCATTGATTAAATCCTCTTCAG
>JAEINM010000161.1 GCA_016342385.1 Spirochaetaceae bacterium
TCCTTCCGTTCTGGCCAGAGGTATTTCTGAAGCGCTTATCACTACGGCTGCCGGGATCATTGTCGCCATCCCTGCGGTTATTTTTTACAATTATCTCGTAGACAAAGTCGGTAAAATTCTCATTAAAATGGAATCTCAGGTTAATGATATGATCATCCTCCTCAATGATGATGAAATAATCCCGACAGATCCGGCGGAGTAAAGAAATGAAATTCCAGAGACGGTTGAAGCCGCAGGTTGTAGTAGATCTGACTCCTCTTATTGATGTGGTTTTTCAGCTGGTTGTCTTTTTCATGGTTTCCAGCGTTTTTAATACTTCTCCCGGAATAGAGCTGGATCTCCCCGAATCGACCAGCACTACTTCTGTGGCTATAACAGAAATGATTATAACCGTTGAGGACAGAGATATAGTCTATCTCAATCAGACACCTTATAATATGGAGACTCTTGGTGAGGCTGTTGCGGCCTTTGAGTTTGATCCTACAGATGAAGGGGAAAACGTTGTTCTTGAGTCAGCAAAAGAGATACCCTATCAGATGATTATATCCATTCTGGATATTCTCAGAAATAATGGCTATAAAGCCATTAATCTGGTTACATTGCAGGCAGAGGTTGACGACTGATGTTTTCAGTAGCTATTAAGGAGCAGAGAAAAAGGGATCTGGCCGCTATCTCTATAGCTCTTCTGATTCATTTACTCATTCTCGGAGCCTTTTTTCTTTCCGGTCTTATTTTTTTTAACGATGTGGAGGAGTATCGGGGACCTGTTCTGGTAAAGCTGGGTAGAGCAGATGCCCCCGATGAAGTTACTGATACCATGCCCAAAGTTCCTGAAAGCACAGAAGAGGAACAGAGCAACACGGTCGAAGAGAGTCCGGAATCCACCGATGAAGTCAAAACGGGAAATCCTCAGGAAACCATTAAACCCGATGAATCTAAAAATGAAAATGCTGTAGAGATGCCTGTTTCCGAAGAGGAGACAGGAGACCGCGGAAAATCAGAAACCAGTTCTGAAGAGAGCCAGACTGAAAGTAGTACTGTGAATGAAGAGACATCAACCACAGAGGCTGAGGAGCCGGTGACCGTGACAAAGGGTAGTGAAGAGGGTAATGCCTGGGAAACTACTTATGAAGCTTCTCCAGGGATCGTAGGGCGTTCTTTTGGAGATGAAATTTATCAATATATGCCGATCCCTCAGTTTGTAGAGAAAGCGGTATTTGATTCGATAAAAGATGATCCTGATTTAATAAACCGTACCGCAGATAAAAAAAGAAGTATTCTCTTCCGATATTACGATCTTTTCGGAGATGAATATTTACTTAAGGATCAAATTCAGCCTCAATATGATGAAAGACCTCAAATCTGGTCTATTCTAGCTGAAGGCGGTTATAATTTGAAGGATCCTGAATATAAACAGGTCGTACCTTCTTTGCGGCCTCTTATTATTACTTTTACTGTCGGAATAGGTTCTGAAGAAACATTTCTCAATAATGTTCAGGTGTATAAGTCGTCTGGAAATAGTGAGGTTGATGAAGCTGTTATTTATGGATTTCAAAAAGCCATATTCTCCAACTCCTCAGATACCCCCGTAAAAGGCCGTTTTACCTATAGATTTGAATAAACTGCATAAACAGAAAATCTAATTTGCTTGAAAATTGGGATTTATTCCTGTACTGTAGATAATGAAGAATTCTCTATGAAGTGGGGAGGGGATTCACTGCAAAATCACAGCTCATAAAAGGAAGTCATATTTTCTGATGGATTGAGCACTCCCCGAAACGAAAAAGTTGAGGAATTATGGCGATAAAAGCAATAGCTTTTGATATTGATGGGACTCTATATCCGAACTGGAAAATGCAGGTCAATTCTATACCGTTTTTTGCATTGCACCCGAAGTTGATCTACAAATTCGGAGAAATTCGGAAAGAGATAAGAACACTGGAAAATATAGATGACTTCTATAAGATTCAGGCTCAATTACTGGGGAAAGCTCTATCGGTCAGTACTGAAGAAGCCGCACAATTAATAGAAAAATACTTTTATACAGAATGGGAAAAGACATTTTCCAGAATTAAACCTTATGGGAATGTAGAAAAAGTTATAAAATCCATAAGAGCCATGGGCCTTAAGACCGCTGTTTTGTCAGACTTTCCTATTGGGGAAAAGTTAAAATATTTCGGTCTGGATAACCTGTGGGATATTGAGATTTCTTCTGAAGATTCAGGGTATCTGAAACCGGATAAAAGACCTTTTCTTTATCTGAGTGAGAAGCTGGTATTAAAACCGGAAGAGGTCATATACGTTGGAAACAGCTATAAATATGATGTTGTAGGGGCAAAGAAAGCGGGAATGATAGCCGGGCATCTTTCATCTAGTGAGAGATATGGATCGATCGCAGACTTTTCTTTTAGCAATTATACAGACTTTTTAGAAAAAATTAATAAATTTCTTTAGGATTTTGAGAGGATAAAATGATATTTGAAACCGGGGATTTGATAGTTCTTGGAATTTTAACAATTCTGATATTTATTTTCAGACAATTTGATAAAAATAACAGATCCCTGGAGAAGGTTCGCTCATATGCTGACAAAGCGAGATCTCAACTCGATGAGATAGTCCAGGAAAAGCGAGAAGCTATAAAGGACTTGTCTATCGATATCGATATTCAGGAAAAAACTGATAAAGAGATTCTCAAAAGGGTTGAGGCCGCCCGGGGAGAAATGATCAGTCATGCCGAAAGCATCGATACCTTTAATGAAAAAGTAACTATTTATAATGATAGAGTGGAACAATTGGTTGGAATGACAGCCCGGATTGATGAAAACCTGCTGAGAATAAAGGATGAATCTGATTATGTCGATTCCGTGGGAAAGAGGATTTCAGATTCTTTAAGAAAAATTCAGCTTCTTGAAAAAGCCATGGGTGCTCTTCAGGATGAGTTTGTTAAACAGAATAAAATTAATCTCGACAGCTTTCAGGATCAGATTCTTCAAAAAAGTGAAGAAAGAATTAAAACTGTTGAGGAAAAAGTTGAGCAGACAGACATCATGGTCCAGAAATTTCAGAATACGGTTCTGGAACTCGATTCAAAACACAATAGTATTAAAGATGAAAAGATAGCTTTGTTTACAAGTGAAATGGAAGCTGTCAAAGAGAAATATAATGAATATCTCGAAGAAGCTGCTCAGAAAGGGATCAAATTGGAATCTGATGTCTTTGCCGAGTTGACCAATAGCATCAATACAACTGCTGATAGGATTGAAGATAACTGGAAAAACGGAATCAGTGAATTGAAGGATTCCATTTCACATACAGTAGAAGGCATAAAAGATAGTATTTCCACTGTGGAAGAGGAGATTCAACTGGTGGAAAATGATTCTCGGCAGAGAGCTCAGGACATCAGATCAATAATTGAAAACACCGAATCAGATATCCAGTCAATAACCGATAACAGGAGAGTTGAAACGAATAAACTCTTTGACGATTTTGAGGGGAATATAGAAGAAAGATTTGCTGTTATTAATTCTTCAATTGAGAAGGCGGAAAATGATTCCCGTATAAGAGTTGATCAAATCAAATCCAGTCTGGATCAGTCATCAGGTAATGCAGAAAGTTTAATAGAAAGTTCATTTTCCAGAACAAATGAATTAATTGATTCGAAAGAGCAGGAAGCTCATGATCGTCTAAATATTATAACAGGTCGTTTTAATGATCACGAAACTCTCATGGAGAATCATGCCAATGATATTCTTCAAAAATGCAAATTACTGATCAGTGAACATGAGCAGGACAGTACTGTTCTACTTGAAAAAATAAGAAATAACATGACTGAAGTGACAAGTTTCAGTGAAAAAATTGAAAATCAGATGTCAGATTTCAAGAAAGAAATTGACGAAGAAACTGAAGCATTAACAGAGAAACTCACGCATATTTCCGATGAGATGAGTATTCATATAGATGCGAAAGCGGTAGAGTTGGAAACCGGTCTCATAAAATCAGTCGAGGAGAAGGTAGGAGAGTATGAACAGTCAGTTGCCCGGCGGTTTGACAAACTCGATGGATTTATGGAAGATCTGGATAATCTGGAAGAGAATCTTAAGATCTCACTAAAAGAAGCGATAGCCTCTGTGGAAAGAGATTTTGAATTATTTAATGAGAATCTGATTGAAGAGCGAAGAGCCTTTAAACACTCTCTGAAGGAAGATTCCGATGACATCCAGTTGCAGATGAATGAACTGGAAAAAGGACTGGAGGCTCTTAAAAGTCAGGCCTATGAGAATGTTTCAGAAAAACTCAGAGTCTTTGAAGATGAATTTTTCTCTGATCTCACAAAGCGCGGCAACGCCATGCAGAACAATCTGGAAGAGTGGCAGAAAAATATTGATTTCAAAATGGATGAAATTGAGCTTAAAGGAACCCGTGAAAGAGATGAAATGCAGCAGTTCTGTTCAGCTGATATGAAAGTGAAGCTCACTGAACTTCAGAGCAGTGTTTATCAGCAGTTTGAACAGTTTAAAGGGCAGATTCAGGATTTTAAAGAGACTATGAATCAGTCTATCGACATGACAGAAAATGAGATGAAGCAGTTCAATCTGTCTATGCGCGATGAGGTCGACGGTCTGAAAGAAAATTCTTCAGTCTATTTTGAAGAACAGTTCAGCAGTTTCAGGGCTGGAATCGCCGAGAGATTTGAAAAGGCTGATAAAACGATAGATATAAAATTTGATGAAGTCGTTTCCGATCTGGAGATCTCAAAAAAAGAACTCCATTCTTCCATGGAAAGAAGCCAATCAGAATTGTCCGGTTGGCAGCTGAAACTGGAACAGCAGATGAGAGAAGACGAACAGTCGGTTTTCGAGCAGATTCAGGCTTTTAAAACCGATATTACTGAAAATATCGCCGCCATAAGAGATGATTTTAAAAGTCAGAAGGAAGAGCTTCTCGTTTCAACAAATGAAGAACGGTCAAATCTTAAAAGGGAAATAATCGAGAATGCCAATAGGCTCGAAGAGCTGAATAAAGATCTGGAGAGGAATTCTATCCAGGCTCTTGATCAATTTAAATCTGATTATGATGATTTTATTCTTGATTTTCAACGTAAAACTCATGAGATACAAAGTGATTCCGAACTCCATTCAAAAGAAATCAGACAGGGATTGGTCGATACCAGAGAGAAAGTAGATTCTCTTCAGAAAAAGATGTTCGGTCGCATTGAAGACGATTACAATGTCATTTTTAATAATTTAAAAGAGATTGAGCAGAGGCAGCAGGACTTTATTGCCCAGACACAGATCTTTGAACGGGCCGATTCACTTAAAGAGTCTCTCAATGCCGATATCGAATCTCTAAAAGAGCAGATTAACCAGATCGAGAAGACCAGCGCAGAGGCCTTTAAGATAAAAGATGAATTTGCTAATATTCATCATCTGGGAGAAGATATCCAGACTCGGTTTGCCAAGGTTTTGAGTGAGAAACAGAAAATTGATACAATGGATGAGAGGATTAATAAAATAATCAGCCTTTCTGATTCTGTTAATCTTAAACTCGATGAAATCTCATCGACTCATGATACTCTTCAGGATTATCAGGTTAGACTCAGGCAGATAGAAGATCTTCAGGATTCAGTTGATAAGCGTTTTATCAGGCTGGAGAAGAAAAATTCTCTTATTGATACGACCACAGAAGGGGTTGATAAGAATTTTCAGATTCTGGGCACCATTGAAAAAGCCATTACTACAGTTAAGCAGGAATTAGCTCCCATATTCCAGAATCTGAAAGAAGCAAAAGAGCAGAATGCTGTCTTTCAGACTGAACATGAGAAAATAAAGAATGTTGTGGAGAAACTATCCACTCTTGATAAGACTATTGAAGAACTTGATTCCCGTATTGAAGCTATGAACAAAGCCAGAGAATGGGTCGCCAGCACAGAATCGAGAATTGATTCCATTGGTAAAAAGGCCAGAGAGCAGGTTCAGTTATTCGGTAAACTGATGGAGAAAGAAGGACGGACTGGAGATCGTATCCGGACAAAGGGCCCGGGATCTCCCGATATGGAAGTCAGGGAAATGGTTCTCAGGCTGGCACACGAGGGATGGAAAAGTGAAGAAATTGCGAGAACAACGAAATTAAGTCAGGGAGAAGTTGAACTTATCCTGGAATTATCTCCCAAGTTCAACAGAAAATAGATTTTCAGTTTTTATTGAGGAAGGGTCTGGTTGAGATAAGGCATGGTCTTTGGGACTAAAAAAAAGCGGTAAAAAAACCGCTTTTTTAAACTAATCGATATCTTCGTTAACCGATTCCAGATAGGGAATATTTTCAGATTGTTTTTCCGAAAATGTTGTCTCTCCGGAAGCCTTTGTTGAAAGCTCCAGGATATTCAGAAGTATCTCTTCCTGCTTGATAAGCGAACTGTTCTGTTGTTCCAGTAGTTCTATTCTTTCGGCCTGTTGTGTCAGAGCTTCAAATAGTGGGTTTACAACATAATCACTTTCACTGTCTTCAACGACGAAAAGAGTATTGATTTTTCCATTTAATAATACATTGTGAATCATTTTTAAGATCGTACCAGTTCTCATTTCTTTAAACAATTATGAAATGAGATAAAAATAGAAATAAATTGATTATATTAAGTTATCGACTATATGTATTTTCTACAAAAAGCTTCATAAATATAAGTAATAATAAGGATGTAAATGATGATCGATTTTAAAAGCCTGGTTGAGATACCCTTTAAAACCGCAGAAGATTTTCCCTCTAGGATTTCTCATAAAATACGGATAGGGAATTCCTTTCTTGAAAAAACATATAAAGAACTGGCACTGGATATAAAAGCCTGTGGTGCCGCATTTCATAAATTGGGAATAAAAACGGGTGATCATGTTTCTTTTTTTGTGTGCAACCGCTATGAATGGATTGTTGCAGACTTTGCCTTGATGCTTATTTCAGCTGTTTCTGTTCCAAGAGGATCTGATACCACAGAAAAGGAACAGCAGTTTCTTTTTAATCATTCCGATTCAAATAACCTCATACTTGAAAATACCGAGCAGCTGAAAGCACTTCTTGAAGTTTTTACAGAAAAGGAAATTGAAAGATGTGTGAATATTATAATAATTGATGATGGATTGTTATCGGATTTTGATGATCATATACAATCCAAAATACATTTTTATGAAAGCATTGTGAGCGAAGGACGTGAAATCGTTCAGTCAGACGCAGATCAAACGGAGGAGTTCCTTTCGAATATCTCTGCCGAAGAGACTGTAACAATTGTCTATACATCAGGTACTACAGGAAATCCTAAAGGGGTTATGCTGAATCACAGGAATTTCCTGCAGCAGGTTTTTGCCAATACCGAGAGACTCCAGGTTAACCGCGATGAGCAGGAGACAACGGTTGTTATGCTTCCCTCATGGCATGTCTTTGAAATGGCATTTGAATATGTCGGTTTGTATCTGGGATTGATGTTTGTCTATTCCTCTCCTATGAGATTTGCCTCAGATCTGGCAAATTTTCGTCCTCATCTGATTATTTCTGTACCGCGTATATGGGAATCTATTTATCAGAAAATCATCAAGGCCATCGGACAGATGTCGGGATTAAAGAAATTTATTATTTTTTCTCTCATTAAGCACAATCAGAGATATATATACTCCTCTCTCTATTTAAAAGGGGCTTACCTGTCTTTTAGGAACAGGACTGCTTTGAGAAGATTTGTATCTGCTGTCAAGCACAGGTTCAGAAAAGGTACAAATTTTCTTCAGCATAAAGCAGCGGAGAAGTTATTTACCAGTTTCCAGGCAAAAGTGGGAGGCCGTCTGCGGGTCGCTGTCTGTGGTGCCGGCTCGCTACCGCTTTATCTCGATGAACTGTTTAACTCTATAGGAATTCCCATTGTCAATGCCTACGGTATGACTGAGACCTCACCAGGGCTGCTTTCTCGTCAGATCCATCGCAATACATATGGTTCTACAGGGGTTCCTTTTGAAAACACAGAAATTAAGTTAGTGAAAGAGGATGGAACAGAACCGGCAGTCGGTGAAAAGGGGATTCTCTATGCACGGGGACCTCAGGTTATGAAAGGTTATTATAAAAATCCCAAAGCTACTGAAGCCGTGCTCGATTCTCAGGGTTGGATGAATACGGGAGATATCGCCGTCCAGTCAGAAAACGGGGAATATGTTATTGTAGGACGTTTTAAAGATACCATTGTACTGTCAGGTGGAGAGAATGTGGAACCGGAAAATATTGAATCAAAAATGAAAGAGAGCACTTATATTGATCA
>JAEINM010000162.1 GCA_016342385.1 Spirochaetaceae bacterium
TGGGCACCGGTCCCCGCTATTGCCCTTCTATAGAGGATAAAGTTGTTCGCTTTCCTTCACGTGACCGCCATCAGATATTTGTCGAACCTGAAGGTGCTGACTCTCAGGAGATGTATCTAAACGGAATTTCCTCCTCTTTACCCGAAGAGGTTCAGACCCGGTTTCTTAAAACGATTGCCGGACTGGAGAATCTACAGATGATGAGACCGGGATATGCCGTAGAATATGATTATATTGATCCCACACAGCTGCTGCCGACTCTGGAAAGCAAAAGGCATAAGGGACTCTATATTGCCGGGCAGACTAACGGAACATCGGGATACGAGGAAGCTGCTTGTCAGGGCTTAATAGCGGGAATCAACGCTGCTTTAAAGCTTCAGGGGAAGGAGCCAATGATACTGACAAGGGCTGAAGCCTATGCGGGAGTACTCATTGATGATCTGGTAACTCTTGGAACTAATGAGCCCTACAGAATGTTTACGTCCAGGGCGGAATACAGGCTGTCTCTCCGTCACGATGACTGCGATATGAGGCTTTTCCCCAAGAGCGGTTATGTCGGTTTACTCAGTGAAAAAGCTCAGGAACTTTTTGAGGAGAAAAAAAACTCTCTCCATGAGATAAAAGAGCTTCTAAAAAACAAACGCATAAAAATGAAAGATCTTTCCGATGATCTTCAGGTCCTCAGTAAACATGTGGGAGATACTTATTATAAAACGGTAAAAGATCCGGACGTGTCCATCTCTCAACTGGTTCAGATTGATACAGCCCTGACAGATTTTAATCCCCAATGGATTAAACACGCAGAACTGGATGTTAAATACGAAGGCTATATCGCTAAACAGCAGAAGCAGGTGGAACGGTTTAAGAAAATGGAAAATGTGAGAATTCCCGTAGATTTCAATTATGATTCAGTAGAGGGAATTTCTGCAGAATCTAAGGAGAAGCTGAAAAAAATCAGACCTGTTTCTGTTGGTCAGGCTTCCCGTATTTCCGGTGTCAGAACTCCAGATATTGCTGTTTTACTGGTTTTGTTAGGTAAGGTTAAGTATGAAAAGTCTTGAAGATGGGCTAAAAGAACTGAAAATTGAATATTCAAACATTCAGCTGAAGACACTTAATAAGTACATTGGTGAAGTTGAGATGTGGAATAAGCGCTATGGTCTAGTTAATGCCTCTGGTGAAACTCTGGTGACCAAGCATATTCTGGATTCTCTGACAGGTGTAAACCACATTCGAGAAATGAAAATTCATACTTTGGCTGATGTCGGATCGGGTGCAGGACTTCCGGGGATTCCCCTTTCCATCTTTCTTCCGGAGATGAAAATTTCTCTTATAGAACGATCGGGTAAGAGAGTCCGTTTCCTCAGGAATGTACAGATTTTGCTGGGGTTGAAAAATGTCGAAATAATCGAAGCTGATCTTAAAGATGTCACCAGCCGATATGACCTGGTTACTTTCAGGGCATTTAAACCCATAGAACCGGGTATTATTCAATTGCTTAAAAATATCCTCGCTGAGGGTGGAAAAATCGTCGCCTATAAAGCTAGAATGGAAAACATCAATCAGGAAATTGAAATGGTTAAAGACCTGATACAAGTTGAAAAGATCGTTTCAGTATCTGTTCCCGGGCTGGAAGACGAGAGAAATCTTGTGTTCTACAGATCTTAAAATGCTTCCACTTTGTTCAGGTATTGAATAAGTTTATCTTTTGATATGAGGTCGATCAATCGGGCTTCAACCCATTGCTCTGCATTTTCTGTAAATCCCCCTGCAGAAAAACAGAAACCTCTTCCTGCGTGAAGTTCTTTTATCTGTTCATAAAGGTCCCGAACCATTATCTGTCCGACCAGCCCTTCGGTACGGACATAACGGAATAAAATTAAATCTTCCCATTTCTGAGCTCGAACTTCAGCAATAATATCGACAAACTCAGAATTATTAAAATTGACGTCAATAATATTTACTTTTGTCTTTTTAATAACAATGGCTGTAATGTTTCGGCAAAGTGAAACAAAGTCTGTTGCAGGTGCGTTGAGATAAATCTGCAGGTTTTTGTTTGAACTCAATTCCCTATATTTTCTTATCTGATTACTAATGTCTTTGTAGGAAGGGTTTATCCTAGTTATATCCCTTAAGGCTTCAAGAGCCTTCTCCAATTGTCCCTGGGAGCTGTAAATTCCCGCAAGCCTGTATTTTAATTCCATGAAGATCTCATCGGGGATCTTCTCGTGTTTCAGACCAATTTCATAATCGATGATAGCCTTGTCTAATTTTCGCATTTTCGTATTAATGGTCCCTGAGTATAGAGCCGATTTGGGTCCCCATACAGGATCCGGTCTTAAGTGTGAGAATATTTTCAGAGCATGTTCCACTCGTCCTGATTCGTTACAGCATATAGCCAGAGCGAATAAGGATTCTTTGTCGTCAGGATGACCGCTTACAGCGCGATTAAGACGGGAGACAGCTTCTTTATATTTTTTTACTTTAAAATAACTCATTCCGAGAAATTTTATCGATTCGCTGTGATCCGGCTGGAGTTTCAAGGCATACAGGAGATAACTGATAGCCCGGTCATATTTTTTCATCATATATTCTATCTTTCCCAGATAGGCATTTGTCAAAAAATCTTCAGGTTTTGAATTTCGGGCAATCATGAGGCTTTTGTATGCCTCTTTATATATTTTTTCCTCCATGGCGCAAATGCCATAGTTTTTATTGATACGGTATTCATCGAGGTCGGGATTGACTGCACATAAATCCACTAGCATACGGTAGGTTTTCATGGCTTTGTTGAAGTTGTTTTCTCCAAAATATAAATCAGCGATGGCCATTAATGCTTTAGGGTCTTTTGGGTTTGATGCCAGTTTCTTACTAGCTTCTTTCAATATGACCGCTTTCGATTTATTCTGGTATTTATCATTCTTTTTTCCTGCTGAGGAAGATTTAACTAATACCAGGCTGAGTATAGATCCCAATATAACAATGGTAATTATGGCAATATAAGGCAAATAGGACATCATGAGGTCATTATTGTTCAATTGTGGTGACTAGTCAAGTTTTAACCGGCTCATCAATTGGTCGGGATTTGAATATTAGTGATTGACAAGTTTTTTTTGCTAATTTAGATTCTTCTATAATCATTATGAAAAAATACCTTGTAATATTTTTGTCCCTTATTGTTTTTGGAAGCTGTTATTCATCAGAACTTAATCACAATAGAATATGGAATGTTGAACTGAAAGAATTTGAGTCCCGTCTTCTTTCAAAAGACTATGAATTCCTAAGTCAATTTGATTTCAGCCGATTGGAAAAAAGAGACCGCCTTAAAGAGATCTACAAAATGCATAAGGGAGGAGCTTTTTTTCTTTCTTTTATTTTCGAAACCTTAGGACAGAGGGAGAATCAGATCCTTTTTCTCAAAATAGAGATGCTGGAAGGACAGTGGAAGAGGGAAGCTGCGGAAAAACTTTATGATCTTCTCTCCCGGGAAAAGGAATGGGATAAACTCTCTGAATATCTGAAATTGTACTTTACCGGGATTGAAGAGAATAAGGAAACTTTGCCACTATTAATAGAAGCCCTTTATAAGAGCCATCAATATAAAGAAGCACTATTTTATTCAGGACCAGATTTTCTATCTCTCTATACTCTTCAATCTATGATACTCATGGAGGATCTACAATGGATTGAAAGACTTAAGTTCTTTTTATATAGCGGAGCATCTTCTGAAGATATTGACCATTTATACAATTACCTGACGGAAAGAGATTTAATGAACTCTATTGGAGAAACGGAAAAACTCTATATACGGGCTATTTCATCGTATTACAGGAACAAATTCGATGCAGCTCAGGTTTATCTGAAGGAGTTACAGTTCAGTAGAGAGACTTACAGGCAGTATCCCTCTCTCCTATATTCTCTCAGACTTCCGATACAACAGACCGGACTGGAAGAGATTTGGGTAAAAAGATTTTTATCTGATTTTTCTTTTGCTTCGACTTTTACAGTTGCCCGTCTCTATTTACATGAAAGAAAATTTGATCTTGCCGATGATTTGTATCGGAAGGCCATCACATTGGCTGAAACAGATTATGAGGAAGATAGAGCACGATGGTATCTGATGGATTTATACAGGAATAACATATTTCATTTTTCTGCATTAGTTGAAGAATTCGCTCCACTCTGGCATGATCCTCAATATTTTAATGATGTATTGGAAGATTTTCTGGCCCTGGTTTCTTCCCGGGGAGAATGGAGTCTCTTTAATAAGGTTTATCCCTATATACCTTCATATGGAGATGATGAAATAATTGCCGCGTACAGCTGGGTAAAATATCTGGCTATTGAATCGGGTTCTCTGCCCGAGGATAACCGGGAAATTCTTCTTGATAGGATGATAAAGAGTACTCATTTAAGTTTTTATAATCTAATGGGTACAGTTCTTTCGGGAGGATCACTCACGTTTGATGAGAGCTGTGAATTGCTTACTGAATATTCTGATGCCGATGATCTACTCTCGGGGTTTTTTGCTTTTTCCCTTTCCGATGAGGCTTTGCTTTACTCCTCCGGGGTTGAGAGGCATTTGAATCGGCAGACTTTGAGGCGAGTCTCTCAGTATGCCGCAGACCAGGGACAATATTTAAGATCTATACAATTATTAAACTACATTTCTCTGGATTCGGGACAGAAGTATTCTCTTGGTGAAACGATGCTCATGTTTCCCCCTGTCTATGAAGAGTTAATTCTCACCTATTCTAATGAAAATGCTTTTCCGGGAGAAATCTTTTCGGGAATTATCAGAACAGAAAGTGCTTTTACTCACGATATCATTTCCCATGCCGGAGCTGTTGGCTTGTCTCAACTGATGCCGGCCACTGCTGAAGAGCATGCCCGGAAAATTGGTATATTAAATCCAGATCTGACAGATCCCGAAACGAATATTCATATAGGGAGTTCATATGTCCGGTGGATTCAGGAACGGGATTGGTCAGAAAACCTTTCCCAAATGCTCATAGCCTATAATGCGGGGGGAGGCAATTTAAGAAAATGGAAAAGAATCTATCCGGGGTATAGAGAAGAGCTTTTTGTGGAAGTATTACCCTATAAAGAAACCAGGAATTATGTTAAAAAGGTTCTGGCTTCTTCTGTTATTTACGGTTCTGTTTACAAGAATCAGAAAGCGGAAGATATTATCCGGAAAATATATCCGGATTTAAGTTCATTAAAATTACAATAAACAGAAAAGGAAATATTTATGTCTATTTTAAAAGCTGTCATTCTAGGCATCATACAGGGAATCGCTGAATTTTTACCTGTATCAAGTTCCGGTCATTTACTGGTGACTAGAAACCTGATGGATTTGGGAGATATCCCCGTACTCTTTGATATTCTGCTCCATGTGGCAACCTTAATCGTTGTTATTTTTGTTTTTAGAGAGAGAGTTATTGCACTACTTCATTCTTTGTTCCGATGGATGATCAGAAAATCTGATGAAAGTGACAAGAGTAATCTAAAAATGATTATACTGATTCTGGTGGCCACCTTTTTTACCGGAGTAATCGGTATTGTCATAAATGATCTTGAGTTTTTTCAGAATCCGAAAGTAGTTTCGATTTTCTTCATAGTCACGGCTGTTATTCTCTGGCTTACCAGATATGTTAAACCGCGCAATGAATATAGTATACCCGGGCCTAAAGAGGGAATTCTATTGGGTATTGCTCAGGGATTTGGAGTCATCCCTGGAATTTCCCGATCGGGCATTACTATTTCCGCCGCTTTACTCGGAGGAATTGATAGGAAGAAAGCCGGAGAAATTTCTTTTATTATTTCTATACCTGCGATAATCGGGGCTTTTTTAATTGATCTGAAAGATGGAGCACAGTTGATGTCTGAAGTCTCTTACATCGCTGTAATTGCCGGTTTTATAACTACAATGATTGTTGGGTATTTTTCCCTGATTCTGCTGATGAAACTGATTAAGAGTGGCCGGTTTTATCTATTCAGTTTTTATCTGCTGCCTCTGGGAGTCATTGGATTCTTTTTCCTCACATAATTGATCTCAATATACTTTTATTAAATCCGATAATAAAATTTTGGGAGGATTTTTGTGGATTTTCATTTGGGTCATAAAAAATTATCTTATTTTTTTTATGCTATAGGGTTATTAATAACAATATCACTACTACTGGCTATCAGCGGGAATCTGTCTATAGCCGCTGCTGCGGGGAATTTTTTATTCAGTTCCTTCAGTTTCCCCTCTTTTTATCTCCCCTTTTTTCTTTTTGCCTATGGATATTTTATTTATCGAAATGAATTAACCGGAGAGAAAATACTTCTGCTGTCATTGACGGTTATTCCTTTTTTAACCTTATCTATTATGTTCCGTGTACTTTTTTCATATAGGGGTTCGGGGATCACTCTTTCTCTGATTCATTCCCTCGGGAGGGGACGTTCTGCTGCTGTTTTTGCTCTTCTGACGGGTTTTGAGATGTTCCTGCTCTATTTTATTCCGCGGTTCTTCAGTGTAGCTGGTTCTTCTGATGAAGAGATCACTCCTGGAAGCCGGCAGAACTCTGATAATCATCCTGAAGAAGAGGATGCCTTCAAAGAATATGCCTTTAGATTTCCAGAACCCGACGATGTGGATTATTCAGGCAATGGCGATCCGCAGGAATCAATAGATGATATTTTTACCTCTATATTATCTGGTGGAAAAGGGCAGGATTCATCTCTCCCCCCATCAAGACCGACAGTAATAGAACCGGTCAAAGAGGAAAATAGTCCCTATGAAACTCTTCAATCTCCTTTTATTGAAAATGATCCGGCATTAGCTGTCCTTGCAGGAAATGATAAAGTTAATCAGGCTGATGAACTGACAGGTCAGGGCGATTACACTTATCATAAACACAGGGAGACTGAAGATCTTCAGAAAGCCGAGGAGAAAATTTCTGAAATTATGGCCGAACTGGATACTGTTCTCTCCGTGCCCGGAGAAGAGACATTAGAGGAAATTCCGGAAATCCCCCTATCTGAAGAGCTGGAGTACGCAGAGGATTACTCCGATTCCGGCTACATTGCCGACAGGCTTGATGAACTGGATGATTTTAGGGACATATCCAGCAAACTTGCCCCGGTTGATAGTGAGCAAGGTGGCGTGATTCGAGAAGAAAAGCCCCAAAAATCTTTCCATAAAAATTACAATGTCCCCATAGAAGGGGTTCTGGCAGAGTATCCCGATGATAAATATAGCGAAATCGATGAGGATACCAGAAAAGCAGCCAGAGTTCTGGAAGTCACCCTGGAAGAATTTAAAATATCGGCTAAGGTGACAGGAATAAAAAAAGGCCCGGTAATCACTATGTTTGAACTCTTGCCGGCTCCGGGTGTGAAGATCTCAAAAATAACAAATCTAGCTGATAATATTGCATTGAGACTGGCGGCCTCACGTGTTCGTATTGTTGCTCCGATTCCCGGCAAGCATGCTGTGGGAATTGAAGTTCCCAATAAAAAAAGGGCTATCGTTTCCTTTAGTGAAATGGTTTCAGCTCCGGAAATGAAAGATCCCGATGTTGCAGTTCCTATCGTGCTGGGCAAAGATATTCGTGGAGGAACACAGGTTATAGACCTGACAAGAACTCCTCATCTGCTTATCGCCGGTGCGACAGGTTCGGGTAAATCAGTTTGTGTGAACTCACTCATCTGTTCTATTCTCTATGAGAGGTCCCCTGCCGATGTGAAAATGATCCTGGTGGATCCTAAAATTGTCGAGTTAAAGCTTTATAACGATATTCCCCATTTACTCACTCCGGTCATTACCGATCCGAAAAAAGCGATTCAGGCAATTCAGTGGTGTCTCTATGAAATGGAGAGGCGCTATTCTCTGCTCGATACACAGGGAGTCCGTGAAATAAGAAGCTACAATAAACGAATTAAAGAAAAGAATTTGGCCACAACAAAACTGCCCTATCTCATTCTTGTGATCGATGAGTTTGCCGACCTTATGGCAACCAGCGGGAAAGAGTTGGAGGCTATGATCGCCCGGTTGGCTGCTATGTCCCGTGCCGTTGGAATTCATCTTGTTCTAGCAACACAGAGACCTTCTGCCGACGTTATTACGGGGCTTATTAAGGCGAACTTTCCCTCCCGTGTCGCCTTTATGGTTGCCAGTATGATGGACTCGAGAATTATTATCGATTCCGCCGGTGCGGAAAAACTGCTTGGAAAAGGAGATATGCTTTTCACTTC
>JAEINM010000163.1 GCA_016342385.1 Spirochaetaceae bacterium
CTGTTGCCAGTAATTTCCCCTGATTCATTTCCAGAAGGACCAGACCTCTGTTTAACATAATCCCTCTATAATTCAGCTCCAGTTCAGAAACGCGGATAACATCTTTATCTCCCCTAATAAAAGAGGACAATTCGATAGGAACACCATTGAAGTTCACATTATCAGTATGAAAAACGACATCAAAATCGGGATTTTCTGTTGTTCCTGTATAGACCATATCGGCTGAGATCAGACCTGTTAACCCACTTTCTCCAAACCTGTCTAAAGGAGATGAGAGTATGGACGCTCTTGATTCAATTACACCATCCTCCATGGTAAAGAAAAGGTCATATTGCTCATTTGTTCTTCCCTTTTCATCGAGAAGAGAAATCCATGAACTGATATCACCCGATGCATAAGTCAATCGGCCGAGTCCTTTCAGGGATGATGTTATATCACTATACTGAATATTATAGAAATTACACCCCTCTGCATTCACTTCTGCGGTAAAACGGATTTCCGGTGATGAGATAGAGAATAATTCATCTGCTTTAAGTCGTGTATCATTAAAAAATACATTCCATTGGGAATCGGATATGTTACCTGTCACATCGAGATCCCCATAGAGAGAATACCCCCAAAGGGGTATAGGTATTTCTTTACTCGCCATTTTGAAGGTATACATATCAGCCTCATTCTGTATAAACCCATATACTCCATAATCCCCTTCTATAAGTAATTGCTGATTATTATAGATGGCCTGGAGACGATAAGGTTTATCCTGAAGGTCGAAATAGGTAGTAATAATGTATTCCTCACCTTTTTTCCCGGAATTGATATATCCGTTAAAATTGTAATCTCCCCAGTTGAGAAACAGGTCATTTATTTTGAATCCTGTTTCAGAATAATTGGCGGAAAAAGTTAAAAGATTCTCCGGATCATGGGCAGACATCAACTGGAATTGATTAATCTGGCCATTGATCTCTTTAAAATCTGAAGTCAGAGATATTTCACTGTCAATAAAGGTATTTCTGATCTCCTCCGGGAAGGGAAGCCCGGCAATGTTCCCGGGAAGAAAGGTTATTAGCTGATCCATAGTTAAATGATTGAGATTAATATAGGTGCTCAATTGGGGTTCATCTGAAAAATCGAGAAATGAATCGGCGACCAGTTCACCTCGATCTCCATCGGGATCTATCAAGCCCGCTCTGAGAGAAGCCGAGATAAAGCCTTTTTCTGGATAAACGACCAGATCAAATCTATCAATTGATGTTGCTCCAAGACTAATGGAATCAGTTGTAAAATATAGAAAATCCCCTTCTCTGCCAACATTGACCGCAGAATTGATCACATATCCATTGGGAGTTTTAACATTTTTAAAGGTCAGAATCCCCGAAGGGAAATAATTTTCTGTCAGGATATTACCGGTAAACAGGGCTTGTCCCTCTCTGGTTCTCATATTGATAGAGCGGATATTGATCTGACTGAGATCTCCTGTTAAATCTGTTTTCACAAAAATATCCCGGTTAAAAATATCCCGGTTAATCTGTATATCCGATTTGAGTGAATAAAAAAGCCCACCGTTTTCCAGATTGTACAGGAGTGTACCGTTTCCCGAAATTTTTGAGGCTGAATAGGGAGCAAATGCTATGAGTGAATCCTTTAGACTTACCAGAGATGAGGGTTCAAATGCTTCTGATTGAAAAGTCACAATCAGGTCCTTTAGATTTCTGTCATAGCGCATGGCAAGATCAATCGGACTGTTATCCTGAACCTTCCTCAGCTGCAATTCATCTGGATTAAAAAGCAATTGAAATGTCTGATCTTCCAGATCGAAAATATTTGTACTCAAACCGGAAGTCTTTAGAGTAAAGTTCAGAGATTCAAAATATTCAGTTAGAGTACCCTTTACTGAAACTGTACTGGTCAGATTTTTTAAATCAATTCCCGGAAAAATAAAGTCCAGATTCAAATCTCCATCTATCCTGGTTTTATAAAGATGGTTGACCGGAGTCAGTGAAATGAATAAATTATCTGCACGAATAGATCCACTATCGGTCTCCAGTAAAACGCTGATGTTCTTACCTGTAAATACAGTCGTTAATGGTAGAAGAGAAATAGCAGAGTCCTCTTCAGTGGGACTTGAGAAGAGCGAGAAGAGAGGTTCTTCTCTCTGCTGATTAATATAAAAAGAGGCATTGCTAATATTGAACTTCCTGACAGCTTGTAAGGGATTTCTACCGGCCTCTTTAGTGAAAAAATAAAAAGGTGAATAAAAGGCTTTAAAAGATTGAATTGAGGCCAGTTTGATATCTTTCTGTTTATCTTTATAAATTACGAGATTTTTAATACTGATGTAACTGAATATGGAAGGAGAGATAGAATCATATGATATTTCATAATTGATGGATTTCTCAAGAGCCCCTATGAGTTCGGATTTAATAGCCTCCATCCGCCATTCTGTTTTTCTGATGATCGGTTCTATAGAGAGCCCTGTTATAACAATAAAAAGAGATAAAAATGATAACTGTATGAGATGTATTTTTTTATCTCTAAATCCGGTCAATAAGCTCTCCTGTATTTATTATCGTTCCCCAATGGTATAATTTTTATTGAATTCTACACATCAGTCCTTTTATTGTAGAAGTCATTCCCTATATATAAGTTACAAATTATTTTTAAAATACTTGTACTGTTTTCACATTTTTCTTTAATATACAGTTCATGAAAAACAAAATATTAAAAGGTTTCGTTGTCATTGAAGGTCTTGACGGTGCAGGAACAACGACTCAACTTGACAATATAACAGAATATCTCTCAAAAAAAAATATCCCTCACTCCAGAACTTTTGAACCGACAGATCAGAAAACCGGCCTTTTTCTCCGGAAAGTCTTATCGGGAGAGATTCCTCTGGAACAGGAAACCATAGCCTATCTCTTTGCTGCCGATAGACATGAGCATATATTCGGTAAAACCGGCAAGGGTATAATTTCCCTCTTAAAAAATAATGACTATGTCATCTGCGACCGCTATCTCTTTTCATCCATTGCCTATCAGTCTATCGGAGCTGACCCTGAACTGGTGCTGGAACTGAACAGCCGGTTTCCCCTTCCCGAGTTTCTTGTTTTTGTTGATGTTCCTGTGGAAGAATGTCAAAGAAGACTGAAAAACAGGAATTCCGGGAAAGACATTTATGATGATATAGAATATCAGAGAAAAGTTCTTACTTACTATAACCGTTCCATTGATTTTTTTAAAGAGACACCCATGAAACTGATTCGAGTTGAGGGAACAGAGAGCCGTGAAAAAATTACAGAAGAAATTATAGAAAGAGTCTTTTGCGATCGATAATAGAAGAGTGAAAAAAATAATCGTCCTTTTCCTTATAGCCTTATGGGCAGCCAGTCCTCTTTTTGCCTATAAGATTCTCTATGCTGAACAGTTCTACCGTCTCTACCACAACCATCTCTATCAGTACCCCGATGATAGCGCAGAAAACATTTATTACCTGGGAATGGCCCTACGCTCGGATTTTGCCAATCCTCTCAACGCATTGGCGGAAATAGAAAATGAAAAAGAATGGGAAAAATACCGCTATCTTTTTTATATGCATGTCAATTTGAGAATTATTGAAAACTATATTAAAATGGCCACAAAATTCGACCGGCAAAAGGCCTATTTCTACAATGCCCCCTGGCAGGATGCCAATATTGACAGTCTGAAAAAAGCCCGGGAATGTTATGTCTATGCCAGTAATTTCTGGGATGATGCCCAGGACTGGTCCGATAAAGCTTCAGCAAGTCAATTCGCCTGGATGTTCCTGGAAGACATACAATACTGGGAAGATGAGAATCATCGGATTCAGGAAGGAGATCTGAATTACGGTGTTATCATTAATCGACAGCTGGAACGAGTCGACCGGATTATTAAAGAATTCGAGGCCATGGATGAAAATACCTATTGATGTTGCTTCGATTCATTTTTGCTACGGCAAAAATAATCAGCAACCGGGTATTGATATATAATATAGGGTATGTAATCAAACTCATTAACCGGGTATGATATAAATTATGATAATACATAAAACCGTTCTGGTTTCCTGTCATATAGCCCATTCACCACAGGCCATTCCCCTGGCAACATCATTATTGAAGACATATGTATCGGATTTATCTGCTCTAGAGGTTGTTCTGGTAGATTTCTCACTGGAAGATTCTGTAGAATCGGCTGTTGAGAAAATTCTGGGTTTCCACTCCCACAGTATCGGTTTCTCCATGTATATCTGGAACAGACCATTTATCGAAGAGATTGTCCGGACAATCAGAAAAATGGAACCTGAGGTAACCATATTTGCGGGAGGTCCTGAAGTCAAGGCTTCCTCAATATCACTTTCCCAAAATACCTACATTAATTATCTGATCCCCGGTGAAGGAGAAATCCCTTTCAGGTTATTAATGCTCTCTTTTCTACAGGGAAACGACAGCTCCGGAGAAAAGATTCTACCCCAAGAGCATGAAACTGATCTGGAGAATATCCTCTCCCCCTACCTTTCAGGGATTTTAGATCCCCGGCAATACGATGGCCTCTTATGGGAACTTTCGAGAGGTTGCCCTTTTAACTGTTCATTCTGTTGTGAATCCAGAGGAATAAGCGGCGTGAGATATTTCAGTGAAAAGAGAATAACCGAAGAGCTGAAATTGTTTGAAGAGAATCAGGTAGAACAGATATGGGTACTGGATCCCACATTTAATATAGATAAACAGCGGGCCATAAGAATTCTATCCTTGATCGAAGAACATGGTCCTGCCATTCATTATACTTTTGAAATCCGGGCGGAACTCCTCGATCGGGATCTGGCTGAAGCTTTTGCTTCTTTGAATTGTTCTCTTCAAATAGGACTGCAGAGCTCAGATGATAAGGTTCTGAGAAAACTGAATAGACAGATAAATAAAGAAGTTTTTACACAGAAAATATCTCTTCTCAACCAGTGTGGAGCCATTTTCGGACTTGATCTGATATACGGTCTCCCGGGAGATAATATGAATGGATTTTTATCCAGTCTGGATTTTGCCATAAACCAGATTCCCAATCACCTGGATATTTTCCGACTCTCGGTTTTTCCCGGTACAGAGCTCTATGAAAAAGCTGAAGAACTGGGAATTGTCTATGATAAGCTGGCTCCCTACCATGTTATTTCTACGGATTCCTATAGTGCGAAAGAGCTGAGAGACTCGGAAGAGATCGCCACGGCAGTGGATCTATTTTACAACCGGGGTCGCTCTGCGGGATGGCTTTTATCCATTATAGATTATCTGAACCTGAAAGCTTCTGAGTTTTTTATGCAATTCAGTGCTTTTTTAAAAAGAGAGACTGAATCGGAGAGTGATATTTTTGCGCTGCAGAATCAGTTTCTCATAAAACTTTTTTCCCAGGCCGGCCATGATGATGCACTTGCGGTGGCTATAGATTTATCATTATTTCATCATCTCTACAGTGAAGCGCTTCATGGAGAGCCCGAAGAACAGATAACCCAGAATTCCAAGCCCATGAATCCGAACCAGATCTATGTAAAAAGCGCCCTTTTAAAACAGGGTATATTTTCCTATGATGTAACAGTGTATTATGAAATGGGCATGGTTGAAATAAAAAGCTTTATCTCTGAATTTTCAAGAGAAGTCTCCTATGGTCTTATTTTCAACAGAGGTTATGAAATTATGACTATGAGTGTGGAAAAAATCTTCTACCAGTTTATCTCAGCACTGGATGGGAAGAGGACACTGAAAGAAATTCTGGAACTCATAGGAGCAGAACGAGAGGATATGGAGGATTTTATCGACTATCTTCTGGAATCTAAACTGCTGATTCCTGCCGTGTAATCAGCATGGCATCGCCATAGGAGAAAAATTTGTATTTTTTTTCTATAGCTTCTCTGTAAGCTCTTTCGATGTTCTCTCTTCCGGCAAAAGTTGAAACCAGCACCAGCAATGTCGACTCGGGAGTATGAAAATTGGTAAAAATCTGATTAACTATTTTAAATTTATACCCGGGATAAATAAAGAGATCCGTATTCTGTGTTCCCCTTTTTAATTTACCATTTTCCCAGGCCGATTCGAGAGTTCTAATGGAAGTTGTCCCCACAGCGAGAATTTTTTTCCCCTCTTTGACGGCTTTCTCCACTTTCTCCGCGGTTTCATCGGATACAAAAAAATCTTCCTTATGCATTTCATGATCTACCAGATTCTCTGCTCTGACCGGAGCAAAAGTTCCCAGCCCCACATGGAGTGTGACATAAGCGATATCTGCGCCTCTATTTTTAATTTTTTCCAAAATTTCATCTGTAAAATGAAGGCTGGCTGTGGGAGCCGCTACAGATCCAGTGATTTTGGAAAAAACAGACTGATACCGGTTGCTGTCTAATATTTCGTCTTCCCTTTTGATATAGGGAGGCAGAGGGATATGAGCATTTTTGTCGAGATAGTCATCATCTATATTGCGGTTAAACTGAATGATACGAATGTTGTCACCCAGGTGATCGAGTATTTCCGCCGAGACATTTCCGGGGAAATCAAATTTCTTCCCCTTCTTCTGTTTCTTTGCTTTGGAAACCATACATTTCCAGCTGTTCTCCTGGAGTTTCTCCAGAAGAAAAAATTCGACCTTGCCGCCGGTCTCAGAAGAAAAACCGAACAACCGAGCCTTGCGCACTTTCGAGTTATTAAACACGACAAGAGTATTTTCATCTATCAGTTCTGAAAAGTCCTGCATACCAAGATGCTTAATCGATTGTTCGACAGGATCCAGAACAAGTAATCTTGATGTTCCTCTGACTTCCGGCGGGTACTGGGCAATCAGTTCGTCGGGTAATTCAAAAGAGAAGTCCCTGATCTTCATATTCACTCCTGTCCAGGCCGAGGTGACTGTATGCCAAGGCTGTGGCCACTCTCCCGCGGCTTGTTCTCTTAATAAATCCCTGTTGAATCAGATAGGGTTCATAGAAATCTTCCAGAGAATCAATCCCCTCTCCAACAGAGATGGCCAGAGTTTCAGCCCCGACGGGACCTCCGGCATATTTAGTAATAATAGTTTTTAATATTTCCCGATCCAGTTTTTCAAGACCGTACTCATCAATCTCCAGCCTTTTCAGACTGCTTTCCACTATAGAGGCATTTATTTTGCCATCGCTCTGAATTTGAGCAAAGTCTCTCATTCTTCTCAATATTCTGTTGGCCACCCGGGGAGTACCTCTGCTGCATCGGGATAGTTTCTCTGAGGCTTCCGGACTTATGGCGATTTCCATAATGTCTGCACTTCTCTCAATAATGCTTCTCAGTTCCACTGGTGAATAAAACTCCAATCGCACAGTAATCCCGAATCTCGTATAGAGAGGACTGGAGACTCGTCCGGGCTTTGTCGTGGCTCCGACCAGGGTAAAAGGGGGAACCGGTATGCGAAGGGTTCTGGCAGAGGGGCCCTGACCGATTATCCAGTCCAGTTCGTAGTCTTCCATAGCAATATAGAGCATCTCTTCAATAGCCGGTTTTAACCGATGAATTTCATCGATAAAAAAAACAGTTCTCTCGCTGATGGTTGTCAGCAGACCGGCAAGATCCTTGGGTTTATCCAGAGCCGGTGCCGAAGTAACCCTAGTTTCAACTCCCAGTTCATTGGCCATAATCCCCGCGAGAGTGGTCTTCCCCAATCCCGGAGGGCCGCTGAGGAAAACATGATCGAGTGGATCATTCCGCTCTTTCGCGGCTTTTATATATATAGAGAGATTTTCCTTCAGTTTCTCCTGACCCTGAAAATCCTGTAATACCTGAGGTCTTATTGCAGATTCTTTTTTTTCATCATCGCCGATTAGCTCACCGGATAAAAGACTGGAATCATCCATTATTTCTCCACATTATCAGGAACTGAGCTCAATGATAGCCCGTCTGATAATCTCCTGATCTCTTTTTTCATCACTTAATGACTGTACTTTATCATCTTTCAGGATCTGAGTAACCGCTTTTTTGACATATTTCTTATCAAATCCCATAGATGTAAGCGATTCTATTATCTCGGAGTTTACGCTTTTTTCTTCACTGCTCTCATCACTCTCTATTTTCAGCTTGCCCTTAAGCTGAAGAATAATTTTCTGAGCTGTTTTTTTACCGAGACCGGGAATGGAACTTAAGGCTGTAACATCTTCATTCTCCAGAAATTCGACAAACTGTTTTACCGGAACACCGGAGAGAATCTTCAGAGCTCCTTTAGGACCTA
>JAEINM010000164.1 GCA_016342385.1 Spirochaetaceae bacterium
TTTGATAAACCTCCCAGATGGAAATGATTTTGATATAGTCAGTCTGGAGACACGGAATACGGCCGATACCATTGATGATAGCGGAGCAATAACTTATGTTGATACAGATAACTATGACCTTGGAACAGCCGCTACACTATTGGCGGCAATAAGAACGACTTCAACGGTTAATCTCACAGGTGGAGACCTTCTGAGTCAGAGTGGAGAGATTCTTGCTTCTTCAGGTACGACAACTCTGACCTTTGGCGGTGCCAATAATATTACTCTTACAGATGCAGACAATAACTTTCAGACAGTAGTCCTTGTAAGTGGCAATGCCGTGACACTGGTAGATACCAACTCAATTAATCTTGGGGCTGCGACTGTTAGCGGCTTATATGATATCACTGCCGATGCCGTTGTGATCACCGGGGCAGTAACTTCGAATAGCCTTGATATTGATACCTTCGGCGGAGCCGGAACAATTTCCGATACAACCGGAACCTTGACTGTAACGACCACAACCATTCTACGATCTCAGGTAACAGATGATATTATCCTGAATGGAGCAAATGACTTTGGTGGAGTTGTGACAATCTCCAGTGGTAATAGTGTCACACTTGTAGATGTGAATAGTATCAATCTTGGTCCGGCAACAGTCAGCGCGTTGTATGATATCACTGCTGATTCCGTTGTGATCAGCGGAGCTGTTTCGGCCAATAGTCTCGACATCGATGCTTTTGGGGGTGTTGGTACAATCACCGATACGACGGGAACACTCAATGTTACTACAACAACTGCTCTGAGATCTCAGAATACAGATAATATTACACTTGATGGTCTCAACACTTTTACAGGAACGATCACAATTCCATCTGGACAGGATGTCATCCTTCATTCAAGCGGTGCCGTTGTTCTCGGGGCTATCTCTGTGCGTAATCTGACTATTAATGCCGCCAGATCTGCAGCCGGTGGAATAAGCCAGACCGGGATTCTGACATTGAGCCAGACAGGAACTTTTGACTTGGCAACATCCTTGGGCGATATAGATCTTTCAACCCAGGATAATGATATTGCCGGAGTTATAACCGTTGGCACAGCTCCTAATGTACGGGATCTGTTTATTAGAAATATCAATGGCAATGCGTCTGTTCCGCTGCTACCGGCAACAGATCTGGATGATCTCACACTTGATTTCCCCAATGCCGCCATTACTCTGCCTACAATAAATATTACCGGAAATCTCAATGTTATTTCCGGAGGAAATATAACAGACAGTGGAACTCTGACTATAGCCGGTACAGTAACAATGAATGCCAATGGAGTGGGTTCGGATATTATTCTCGATGATGATGGAGCCGGTGGTTATACAAATACATACGGTATTTTGTCTCTGACAGCAACAGATGATGCCATAATAGTCTACGAAGTAGGAGATTCAACCTACTCCAGTGTTACAGCGGGAACCTTAAGTGCCACATCAACAACAGGAAATATTTATGACTCAGGATCCTGGACTATTGCAGGCAATACGACTATAGATGCTGCAGCCGATATTACTTTGGATAATGGATCAACTTTTGGAACACTCTTATTAAACGGAACTATAGTCACTATTGTGGAAACTGGACCAACAGACCTGGGAGCATCAACAATTGGGTCAAATTTCTTTATTACCTCTTCCGGTGCTATTACAGATACGGGGATCGTCAATGTTACGGGAACTAGTACATTCACTACAACAGCTGGAAATTCGATCATAGATCTCGATGCGGCCAATATATTTACTAACGCTGTCCACCTCTTTCCAAATGGAAGTGGCAACGGTTCTGTAAATAATGTCAATGGAAATCTCATTTTGGGAAATATTACCTGTGGAGGAAACCTGACAGCTTCTGCATCGGGTTCAATTTCAGACATCACAGATGTCACAATCTCCGTGACAGGTCTGGGAGACCTGACAGCCGGAACAACTATTCTCCTTGGAAATGATGTGGGAGATGTAATCAATTTCGGCAGTCTGGATCTACAGGGGACATCAATTACTTTCACAGAAGATTCTGCTTCAGTGTTAGCTGATGTGGACACAGTCGGGACATTTACTCTGACTTCTGCAGGAAATATAGATGATTCAGGAACGCTGACCATCGGTGATGTTACAACTTTAACAGCCAATGGCGGATTATCCGATATTCTGCTGGATCAGGCGGCTTCGACTTTTGGGACTTTTGTACTCACAGCAGCTAATGCCGATATAACAGAAGCTGCCGATACAGACCTCGGACTTTCTACCGTGACAGGAACTCTGGATATTACGGCAACAGGAAGGATCGACGATTCGGGGACACTTGCGATTGGCGGAGATACAACCTTGTCTGCCAATGGCGGATTATCCAATATTCTCCTTGATCAGGTCGCTTCAACATTTGGGACACTTATTCTCACTGGAGCTAATATTGACATAACAGAAGCCGCTCCTACTGATCTGGGGGCCTGCACTGTGAATGGAACATTCGATATTGTATCGACCGGAAATATATCCGATAGCGGTACATTGAATATTACAGGGAATTCTACATTTACCGCAGCAGATACATCATCAATTATCCTTAATGAAGCATTGAATAATTTTATACTGGGAGCAACCGTCAGCTTTTTAAGTGGTGGTACTTTAAACAATGTCACTGTCGTGGATCAGGATCAGTTTGATATTCAGGCTTTAACAATCGGTGGTGTGCTGAATGTAACAACTGCCGGGGCCATAACCCAGAGCGGTCCAATTAACACTGGCGGAAATATCACTTTAACCAGCTCTGCCAGCACTGTTTCGGTCACAAATACTGTAACCACAGGTGCTGGTGGCAATGTAATTATTACAAATAATGGTTTATTAACTATCAGTGCTCTAATGACCCTTGGTGGAACCTTTACACAGAATGGAGCAGGACTTGTCGATATTTCAGCCAATATTTTTACAACAACAGACACAATCAGTTTTCTGCGGGGAGTAACTTTGTCAGGACCGGTGGTTCTTTCTACAGGTGTCGGCACCGGAGATATCTTATTCAGCAGCACTCTTACTGGTGGATCAAATAATCTGTCTCTCTATCCCTATAGCGGTTTATGTACTGTAACCGGTGTACTATCAGGTGTAGACACTCTGAATATTCACGATAACAATGCCGGTTCAACAGGAGCTTTTCTCTTTACAGAATCGGTTACGGCAAACACGATAGTTACACAAGCATATGCTCATAATATTACATTCAATAATGGCGGAACTATAACAAATTCTATCACTTTCACTAATACGGGGATTTTAACCCTAGGCAATGCCGCCGGAGATATCTTTGATTTTACTGCAGGTATAACAGCAACAGCTCCAGCTACAAAAAATATAGCCGGATCAATTAGAGCGGCAGGAACCGGTGTTATAAATCTCGATACAACTCCTATCAATATTACAGCAACTTCAACAATCGGCGGAACTTCTACAGGAACAGTGACACTGGCCGATTTAACAATGGTTGACGGCATTACACTGACCCTGGGAGCTTCAGCCAACACACCATATTCCTGTGGGGCTATAAACGGGACAGCCGGTGGCACAGTCTCGGATCTTGTGATTAGCACTCTGGGAACAGTTACTCTTTCTGGTGCCATTGGAACAGATACTGGAAATCTGACCATCTTGAGCGGAACTCTCAATGCCGCCGGTAATACGATCAGCCTGACAGAGAACTGGACCAATAATGCCACATTTATACATGGAGATAATAGTGTTGTTCTGGGAAGCGGCGGAGCCGGTCCCTATATCATCACCTCTAATGGATCAAATTTTTATGATCTTACCATCACTTCCGATACATATTCCCTTTCTGATCTGCTGGAAGTTGATAATAGTCTGGATGTTATTGGTGGTGGAATATTCCAGCCGGGTAATAACCAGATAACTTTTAATGGTGTCTTATGGGATACCTCTGCCGGAACCTTTGATCATACTATATCCTCGGGACTGATCAGTAATGTCATATATACAAATAGCGGCACTATTACAATTCGTGGTGACAATAGTTTCTATAACTTTGAATACCAGATTCCCGGAGGAACTATTTTGTTCAGAGAAGGGGATACTCAATTCGTTTTAAATAAATTCACTGTTGTCGGAGGTTCGGGTAATCAGATAACCCTAACCAGTGAGAATCCTGTTCCTTCCCCTGTTGGAGACGGACCGGAAGATCAGTGGATAATTGATATTGATTTTCCCGTTGCAGGTGGATCAGCAACAGCAACTATTATTGAAGTTCTTATTATAAACAGTAGAGCGGTAAATCCCATTGCCCCTCAGGCAGGATGTACAGATGGAGGAAATAATGACAACTGGTTCTTCTTTATCGATATTATTGTCAGCTGGACAGAGGATTCAGATCTCAACGGAAGAATAGACCGCATTAGAGTTCGAGTGGAAAGTATTGCCTTTCTCAATGCTCCGCAACTCCCTATCTATCCCGACTTCCGCTATGATGATATAACGGCCTATATTGATGGGTATGACGTTGATACATCACGAGGTTATAATGGTTTTGATGATAGTGACAATGGCCTCTGGTCAGAGTTTTTTATCTATCTTGTAGAAAAAGATTACACCGATACCAGTGTTACTCCCCAGTGGAAGCTGCTGACGAATTCAACACTATTATCTACAACAGGGGGTGCCCTTGTCGAATATGGTCCTACAGTTCCCTTACAAACCCCTCTGGATAATGCTGCACCGATTATAAACTACACCCTGGCCAGTGGAGAAAAAGATAAAATTTATGTAGAATTTTCCGAGCCTGTCAGAACCTCTTTAGGAGGTGTTATTTCTGCAGGAGATTTCACCTATACGGGAGCGTCAAACATAAGCGGTGTCATAAACAGAATTTCTGTCAATGGAAATGGAACAAGTGAATTAGAGCTTTCATTGGACAGTCCGGTTGATGTAAATGAAATACTGTTAAATACTCAGCTGCAGATAAATACAGATCTCGATGATAATGTTGATTGGGACAATTTATCCAATTATCCATCCGCTGATCAGACGGCCTTGCCAGCTCCATATTTTTATTCTCTACCTCTATTGCCATTAGATGGTACAGGTGCATTACTACTCTCAGGTTCCCCTGTTGCCACCCATAGGGTTTCCGACATTGCCCTTGGTCTTACTGGTGACGGTATTGTTCAGCCGGTCTATGCTACGGATGAAGCGGAAACCGATCTGTCTCGAGGAGGTATAGGTCTTGTTAAAGATTTCACTGGAGGAGAATGGCTTCAGGATCAGGCGATAGAGATTAACTCCCATATTAATAACGGGATTGTTGCAACCGCAGTCATGCCCGATGTGCAGTTGCTCTTTGATGTGGATATACCAACATCTTATAGACAGAATTATGCAGAAGATGGCCTCTGGCTTCCCTCTACCTATGATCCTTTGGATTTTTATGGAATCGTACCTGCGGTCAATCTGGAAAATAGAACCGTTGATATGGGGACTTCTCCCTCGGCTCAATTGAGAGTGCATAATGTGGACAATGATGATCCGGAGCTGCTCTCCGTTTCTCTTGTGGAATTCCTTTATTATATCGATCCCGACGGATCCGGTCCTTTGGGTCTATATGCGGCACGGATCGAAAATTCCTCGGCATCCGACTGGTACAGACAGTTAAAACCATGGTCCTTTTCCATACATGATATTACTCCTCAGGTGGGCGGGGTTACTATTCTCAGGAATGTCATAAACCCGGAAGAGGGGGAAACGACAAATCTCCATTATGAATTATTAAAAGAGGGGATGGTAACCATTCAGGTCTTTGATATTTCCGGTGCCATGGTTGACATCCTTTACAGAGGCAGACAGGCTGCAGGAGATTATTCAACAGCCTGGGACGGGCGGAATTCGGGAGGAAGAGTTGTTGCCAGGGGAGTCTATTTTATTCGCATTGTCGCTCCCGATATGGATGAAACAAGAAAAGTTATGGTTGTCAAATAATCAGGATTTTTTCGCAGCAATAATATGATCTATTTTTTTAATAGATCCTTTCATCCAGCTTAAGAGAATCTCATCCTGACGAACCTTGTCAATATGCCAGGAAATTGTCGAGTTCCTCAACCTGTCTCCTAACTGCTGGATTATCAGAGCACAACTAGCTGAAATATTCAGGCTCTCAACAAATCCCTCCATGGGAATATGAAGAAACTCATCGGCCTTATTTAATACAGTGTCACTCAGACCGTCTCTTTCATTACCGAAAAAGAAGGCCGCCTTACCTCTATTCAGATCAAAGGTTGAAGGTGTGGAGCCTCCTTTTTCAGGTGACGTGGCAATAATTCTGTATCCTTCCTCTTTCAAAGAAGCGATGGCTTTCAGGCTGTTTTCTTTTTTATCGTTAAAATGATTGAGTGTTATCCATTTTAATGTTCCCCGGACAGCATGGTTTTTCACTTTGAATTTATTTTTATTTTCTATGACATGAAGATTCTGAATTCCGAAGGCATCACAATGGCGGATAATTGAACTGGCATTCTGGCTGTAGTGCAGGTCCTCTAGGACAACGGTCAGGTATTCTGTTCTTCTCTGGAGAACTTCAATCATGCGGTCATAGCGTTTCCTGTTGATAAAGGACTTTAAATATTCAATCAATTCTTCGTTCATAACCTCATCATAAGCGATGTGTTCCCCAGTTGTATAGTTGTTGAGATCTCCCGGTTCGCGTATTCAAGAGTTATAAAGAAATATGATAAAATGAGATTGATGCAACGTCATAAGTCATGTTACTACAATAATATGAGTTATAGAGATCTGGTTTCGGTTATCATTCCTGTATATAACAGAGTAAAGATGGTTCACGAAGCAATAGAATCAGTATTGGCCCAGAGCTATAATAATATAGAATTAATTATAGCTGATGATGGTTCAACAGATGGAACATTGCAAAGCCTCAATAAATACAGGACATATCCCAATGTTAAAATACAATCTCTCGATCATTGCGGTTATCCAGGACAGGTCAGAAACTCCGCCGCAGGAATTTCAGAGGGAGTATGGCTTGCATTTCTGGATTCTGATGATATCTGGCTGGAGGATAAAATCCTTAAACAGATTGAATATCTGAGCAAGCATAGAGAATACCGCTTTATTCATACTCTGGAAAAGTGGGAGCGCAGAGGTATAACTGTGTCTCAACGCCATCGCAAACATGAAAAGGAGGGAGATTTATTCAGAACTTCTTTGGGGAAATGTGAAATAGGGCCATCGACTGTTATGATGGACAGGTCTCTCTTTCAGAGTCTGGGCGGATTCCGGGATGATCTTGAAATATGTGAGGATTATGAATTCTGGTTAAGGATCACTTCCGATTATCCCGTAGCTTATGTGGATGAAGAACTTGTTGTAAAAAGAGGGGGACATGATGATCAGCTCTCGGGGAAATATGGTCATATTGAGATTTTTAAGATTGAAGCCCTGCGAAAGCTGGTGGATGAACGTTTTTTTTCAAAGGAGAAACTAAGGCAGGCATCGGGGGAATTGGCTGGGAAATGTCTTATTTACTCAAAGGGGTGTCTAAAACGGGGAAGAGAGAAGGAAGCAAAGAAATATGAATCTCTATACTTTTTCTATTCCGTTGACGATGTTCAAAGATAGGGGTAGCTTTTATCTGATGATGTTAAAGAAATTTTTTGTATCCATATTATTGATAATACTGTTTTTCTCCTGCACGACCGTACAGAAACTGCCTATGAGCACAGCTGAAGAACGGAACGCTTCGGCACTCAGGATTCTCGAGAATCCCCCTGGTACATTTCCAGTCTCCCAATCGGATATCCCTCTTCTTCTGGAATATAGCCGAGATGATAATCCTGCCGTCAGGCAAATGGCTGTTTATCAACTTCTGCAGATTGATACAGCTTCTTTTTTTCCTGATATTCTTCCCCTTTTACTCGATAGAGATCTCTCTGTTTCCAGGAACACAGAGGAACTTCTGTTAAATAATAGAAAAGAAGCTCTCTCTCTTTTCGCAGATGTCTTAAAGGGAGACAATACAGAGCTGAAACTAGTAGTGCTTGACCTTCTTGTTAAAGTTCATGACTCTGAAAGCCTTCGGGACATTATAGAATTATTCAGTGATGAAAATGAATTGATAGTCGATAAAGCCATTTCCGCAGCATCGAAGATTGCCCATGTGAATGATAAGATTCTATATGAAACATTATT
>JAEINM010000165.1 GCA_016342385.1 Spirochaetaceae bacterium
ATAATGAAAACTGACTTTCAGGAACCTGAACAGCGGGACAATAGAGCTCCAAAGCCATATTTTCCTGTAGATCTTAGCAGCGAAGAGAAGCGTGAAGTCCATGATGCACTCTTAATATTAGATGAGTGTGTAAAAGTTTTTAATCCGGGGTTAATCCGCAAAACGGCCATAGAACTAAGAGGGAAAAATGAAAAGTATAAAGAATTATCCCATAAATTAATTATGACTGCTGATACATATAATGAATCGGAGTTTTCTCAGATAATCGGAGATCTGCTGAAGGGGAAAGAAAATGAAAACTAAACCGGTTATTCTAATCGTAGATGATGTAGCTACCAACCGACAGTATCTGGCAATGATACTGAGTGAAAATGATAGTTATGAAATCAGATTGGTTTCCAATGGACAAGATGCCCTGGATCAAGTCGATAAAGAAAAACCCGACCTTATACTACTGGATATAATGATGCCCGGAATGGACGGATATGAAGTCGCTGGTCGGCTGAAAAAGAATATCTCTACCAGTGACATCCCCATCTTGTTTATAACGGCAGTTACGGGAACGGAGAATATAGTGAAAGCTTTTGAACTGGGGGGTGTAGATTATATAAATAAACCCTTTAACAAACAGGAGCTCCTTTCCCGAGTCTCTGTTCATATCGGTCTGCGAATGGCCAGAATCGAGCTGGAGGAAAAAAATCTGATTCTGAAAAATCGTGAACTACAGCTGGTACAACTGGTAGATGACAAAACCAAAAGGCTTGAAGGGACGACTATGGCTCTGGTTAATGCCCTGGAAAATGCCAATTTATTCAATGACACCGATACGGGAAATCATATCTCCAGAGTTGGTGCTTTTGCAGCTTTATTTGCAAGGGAATATGGTTGTGATACCGATTATATCAAGCGGATAAAACTCTATTCTTCCCTTCATGATGTGGGGAAAGTGGGAATACCTGATGTCATCTTAAAAAAACCGGGAAAATATGCACCAGAAGAATTTATTGCCATGCAGGAGCATGTTGTCATAGGTTCTAGAATGCTCGATGACCCCGAAATAGATGTCATGGCAAAAAATATTACTCTCTATCATCATGAAAAATGGGATGGATCCGGTTATGTGAGAGGTCTTACAGGGGAGGATATACCACTTGAAGCGAGGTTTGTTGCTTTAGCTGACGTCTATGATGCACTGGGTACTGCGCGATCATATAAGGATCCTTATTCCGAAGATAAAATTGACAGTATTATTTTTGAGGGAGAAGGCTCTCATTTTGACCCGGCATTAGTAAAAATCTATAAAAAAATAAAACCGGAATTATTGGAGATAAAAAATAAACTGAGCGGATAGTCACTCCACAGGTTCAGGGGTTGGAAGTTCAGTGTCTTTTTTTATTTTCTCATATTTAAAAGGGGTTATATAGACGGAATGCACTGTTCTCAGATACTATGAACAGCGGAGAGTAATTAGATGAAACTGAAAGGTTATCAGAGGTCTTATTTGACAAAACACGCCCATGAAATCAAACCGGTTGTGATGATAGGTCGAAACGGTATGAGCGACAGTGTGATAAATGCTGTCAATGAGGCGATTAGTATACATGAATTAATAAAAGTAAAATTTATCGATTTCAAAGAATCCCGTTATGATCTGGCAAAAGCCATTGCAGAAAAAACAGAATCAGAACTTGTCCGTGTCGTGGGAAACATAGCCATATACTATCGAGAACATAAAGAGAAGGATAAGCGGAAATATCGGGTCCCTAAATAAAACACCAGTAGGGTACGGTGGCGATTGTAGGGTACGGTCGCAACCGTACCCTACTGGTTTGTGTACTGCTGAACTTCGTCATAGATATATTCCAATTGAACTCCAGCCTCTTTGAACATCTCTTCCGATTCTGCACCGGCATGATATTTTTTTTCACTGACAACTCTGACTATTCCGCAGTTGATTATAAGCATGGCGCAGGTCCGGCAGGGAGTCATTCGGCAGTAGAGCGTGGCTCCTTCTATGGCTATCCCTCTTTTGGCCGCCTGACAGATGGCATTCTGCTCAGCATGTACTGTTCTGACACAATGGTGGCTCTCATGGCCGTCTTCATGGATCACAGTCTTCATCTGGTGTCCCACTTCATCACAATGGAGAAGTCCCTGAGGAGCTCCGACATAACCGGTGGCCAGAAGTTGTTTATCCTTGGCAATGACACAGCCGCTTCTTCCTCTGTCGCAGGTCGCCCTTTTGGATATGGCTTCACAAACCTCCATAAAATAATCATCCCAGCTCGGTCTTGAATAATCGCTCAAATGCTTCCCCCATTATGTATAATTGGCTCAGTTACTATATCATAATATATAAAAAAAATATATGCTGATTATTCAAATTTCAGCGAGGTGTTATATATGGAATCTCTTTTCTACAGAGGAATTAAGAAGATTAAAAAGAATTTTTATTCCGGGGCTACAGCAGATGTTGAAAGTGATATTAAAGAATTGCTCTATAAGAATATGGATGTCGATGAATCGGTCTGTGATGATCTTTACTTCAGATATTGCGGAAATAGTGAAAATATATTTGATTCGGCAGAAACTCTATCCGATATAGTAGATCTTTTTAATGGTGAATACGATGAAGTGAATGATCCTCTGAAAGAAGAGGACTGGATCTATATCCGGAATATTGTAGATGCCAGTGCCGAAGAGCTGAATCTGGAAATTATAACCTATATTATGCGATTGATTGTTGATAAGGGATTTATCTGAATAATACCGGACAGTCGTCCGGTATTTCTACTGAAAACGAGAGTTTATATACTCCATAATTATTTCGTCATTAATATAACCAAGATCGATTGCTACTTCACCAAACATTCGTTCATCTCCGTTTTTTTGTTTCTCAATGACTTCATTTCTCTGTGTTTCCGTCATGGCTCCGATCCTTACCAGACCTTCACCAATTTTTTCTGTTGCCAATGAATTCCTCCTGTTCTGTAAATAACAATCTGCTCTTTATATATTCTAATGTCTATCAGTATTCAGTCAATAAGGTTTTAACTCAAAACTCGTGGCATCAGGGAAAATATCAATAAATATCCTGTCATGGGACATTGTATAGGGAAAAACCTGTCCAGAAGAATCCCTTAGAACAGGATCTGACCAGTTTTCCGGTTTTTTCAGACTAACTGAAATTTTCTGATTGTATATTGTATCATCAAGCTGATCATCAAGTGTTAATTCAATTTTAAAGCCTTTGTTCCCGATGTGTAGAACAGAGGCATCCCGTTCATATATGTATTTGCTCACATTGGCAAAGGTCTCTATCCAGAATCCTTTTTCCTGCTGATATTCCAGAGTTTGTAAAAACATATCTGTTTCCAGAGGATTCCATCCCAGCTCTTCATCAGATAATGTCCCGCTGTTAATACCATGGTATGAAGAAACAAACCACGATCCTTTTTCATATACACGGTCAATCAGTGCTTTCCATTCCTCTTCTTTGTGGGATTTTAAAAATCCCAAAGCATTAATAGCATACATACTGAGTGGAGGATTTTCGGGGATACCACCTTTTCGATTGAGATAGTAATCGATTATTCCATTGCCCGAACGGGCCGAAAGATAGTATCTGGAGGCTATTTCTATTGTCTCGGGAGTCTCCCTCCAATGGGGCCAGCAGAAAGTTTCAATCTTAACTCCCGGAAGTTTTTCCTCAATAAATTTTCTGCTGCCCAGCAGTTCCTCTTTCAGGTCGACTCCCTCTTCTGTCATGTCCCGGTGGTTCATACTGTGACTGCCGATTTCATGGCCCGCCGCTGCGATTTGTGCGGCTTCTATCCATGACATCATTTTCCGTCTTTTCCCATTGTCATCCCAGAACCCCTGGTCAATCAGCCTGGCAGCCAGGTAAAAAGAGCCCTTAATATCTAATTCTTCCAGAAGGGGAAAAGCCGTAGCGTACTGATCGTAGGTTCCATCATCAAAGGTTACTGAAGCCGCGGCCTGGCTGAAATGATACCATCGGGCTATAGTTCCTTCAAAGTCAAAATCAACTGGTATTTTGTATTCATCACCGAAGGACTCTTCTGTTGTAGTAGAAGAGGCTTCTATTACATCATCTTCTGTAACCAGACATGACAAAATAACTGCTGCTGTCAGAAGAGAAAAGAGAAAGTGGAAAATCTTCCTTTTTTTCATATTATGAATACTAATCCTTCCTAAGAGGGATGTCTATAACCGGCTGTGGGAACCGTGATGATTAGAGATGGTGCAGATAGGTCGGGTTCAATTTTTTTCCTCAGCTGAGAAATAAACTGATCGAGCGATCGGGAACTGGGAAGATAGTCCTGTCCCCAGCCACAATCGTATAACTGGTCTCTACTTAGAACTTTTCCTCTGTTCTTGTGGAAAAAGCTAATAATTCTCATCTCTCTTGGAGAAAACTCGATTGTTTTATCCTGTATTTTCCCCGATAAGCTGACTGTATCTATCTCTATGGGACCAAAGAAAAATCTCTCTTTATCAGGAGTGAATTCCTTTGGGCTTCTTCTCATAACCGCTCTGACCCTTGCCAGCACTTCCCGGACGCCAAATGGTTTAATAATATAATCATCGGCTCCCAGTTCCAGTCCCACTACTTTATCAATCTCCTCCGATTTGGCACTTATAAAAATCACCGGAGTAGAATCTCCGGATTTTCTGATTTTCCGGCAAAGATCATAACCATTCATGAGAGGCATCATAATATCGAGGCATAGGAGGTCGGGTTTCTCCTTTAAATAAAGCTCATAGGCAGACTGTCCATTATCCGTGCTGATTGTACCGTAACCCTCACTTTGAAATATCTCTTCCAGTCCCATACGTGTGTAATTATCGTCTTCGGCAACCAGGATTTTCATTTCTTTTCTCCTTCAAGGGGAATCGCCAGTGAAAAACAGGCTCCCACAGGGGATTTTTCAATTTTTAACAGTGATCCGGTTTCCTCTGCCAGTGTTTTCGCCAGAGACAGGCCGATTCCCGTTCCGGAATTGTTCTGTGTCAGTGAGTTGTCAATCCGGTAGAAAGGTTTAAAAATCAATTCTCTTTCCGGTTCCGGGATTCCCGGACCTCTGTCGTCAATATAAATAATCAGGACATCTTTCTTCACTTCTGTCTCTATTCCCAGGTATTTTCCGGCGGAACCATATTTGACGGCGTTTCCAATAATATTATTTAAAATCTGCTCTATCATATCTTTATCTGTGACAACGGCGGGGAGGGGATTTTCCCGATAGATGATCTTCATAGAATTCTCTTTTAAAAGAGGACCGAATTTTTCCAGAATCTCTGAAATTAAAAGGTTGATATCGGTTTTCTTATTCTGGCTTTTTAATTCCCCCCGTTCCCCCCGGCTGAAAGTGAGGACATTATTGATCATCCTTCCCAGTCGGTTGGATTCTCTGACAATGATATCCAGGAAATTCCTCTCTTTCGGATCAACCAGTTTATTCTGAAGCAGTTCCGAGTATAAGCGGATATTGGTCAGTGGTGTTTTCAGCTCGTGAGATACCTGGTTGACAAATGTGACCTGTTTCCTGGCAGTTTCCATTTCTCTGGTATTTTCCCTGTAAAAATAATAGGCCAGAAAAAATATGATCAGGCTCAGCAGAACAATTACCGGAATAATATATATATTCCCGAGAGTGGTCTTTATGGGGGTGCCAGTTTTTTCATTATGGAAATAAAAGAGGCGCCATGAACCAAGAGGTTCACCCAGTGAATGTTCGAGGAGAGCTTTTTCTGTCTCTCCATGTGAATAATTTCCCCATTGATAGAGAATGCCTCCTCTTGCATCGGTCAGTTGAATTCTGAAACTGTCATCCCTGTCCTGAGGTAGAACATTGATCAATTGAGATACTAGAGAATAGCGTTCGACAAGATAGCCGTAAATCATATTGTCTTTTTCGGAGAAATTGATAAAATTCAGGCCGTCGCCCATAAACCATGTATACCATTGAGATTGGTTTAATTGTTTTTCCACCGGAGAAATCCGGGCTCTCAGGTTACTGACCAGTTCAATACTTTCGGCTTCAGCCAGGAATTCCTTTTCTTTTGAGCTTGTGTCTCCCTTTATGGGAGGATAGATAAACTGGTCTTCTCCATCGATTATAAAGGCCTGTTTAACAAGGCGTTCCCGATTCATGGCAGGACGTATTTCATCGGTGGTTAATTGCGGATCCAGAGATAAGCCCTCCAGTTCATCCTCTATGAGCCGTATGCGGTTCTGGAGCAGCCGGTCATTTACAATCAGAATCTCCTCCGCCGCTTCTTTAAGGCTTTCCCTTTCCTTATTCAGACTATTTCTATATGTATAAATACCCATCACCGTAATGACGGTGACGGGCATAAAAATGAGAATTAAAAATACAAGAAGAAGTCTTTTCTTCACCGGTTCCCCTTAATAACTCTGCTGATTCTGCACTTCAAACTGATCATCGCGCATTTTTTTCCTGGTAGCTCCCCATTGTTCTTCATCAGCTATCATCTCAGCATCTTCTTCATATTCTTCCCCATATCCCGCCAGTGAAGGGGCGTTCAATATTTCCGCCTGTTCTTTCAGGTATTCCGAGCTGGCACTGAGAACAGCCTGTGCTTCTTTGATATTGCCCTCATCTCTCATCAGAAGAGCTTCCTCACTCTTTTCCGCTGCTATCTGAGTGACAACAGAGACCATAGTCTCCCTATCGATATTACCATCTATTTTTTCCTGGTCTCTGGTAAAATTAATTGTACCATTGCCCGATAGAGTTTCATTTCTGCTGGTAACCATATTGCTGTAATTCATTGTTATGGCAGCCATATCAACTGATTCTCTTACGGCAAAAGGGTCCACATCCACTTCAAGAAGGAAATATTTCTCCTGGTTGCTGTATAACTGATTAAGCGATGTATAGACTTTATTGCCTATAATATCGGCATCACGCCCCAGAACTCTAACAGGATGAAACCCCTCACGGCAGTTGATCTCTATAGTGACATCCTGGGCAACCACAGAGAGAATATCTTTAAACTCATATTCAAAAATCCTTGAAAGATCCCGTGAGTTTTCTACAAAAGCATGGTTTCCGTCACTTTTCTGGGCCAGTCTCACCATCAGATCTTCATTGTATCCCAGTCCCAGACCTATTGTTGTAACTGAAATCCCTATTCTTCTTAAAGAGGACCCCAGTTCTCCCAGGGCAGCAGGACTTTCCGGTCCTACATTGGCCAATCCGTCGGAGAGCAATATGACCCGGTTCACTCTGTTTCTGTCAAAGAATTTTTCCAGTTCGTCAGCTCCTTTGCTGACTCCGGCAAAAAGAGCCGTGCTCCCATCGGATCGGATAGAGGCAATTTTACGCTTAATATAGAGTCTATCGGAGACCTTTGTTGCCGGCACAAGGACTTCGACGGTGTCGGAATAAGTTATGACAGATAAAATATCATCTTCTCCGAGAATATCAACCGCCAGCATGGCGGCTTCGATGGCTCTTTCAATCTTTTCTCCATCCATTGAACCGGACTTGTCGAGTACTATGGCAATGTTGGAAGAGGTTCTATTCTGATTATCAGCCAGTTCAAATCCTGTAAGGCCGACTTTTAAATAGGTTTTCTGATTTTCACCGGCCAGAAGCCATGAATTGGTAACCGATACATCGAGTTTAATAGTCTGTGCGGCGATCATAGTCAAAGGTAACAACAATAAGAAACTCATGGTAAAAAATTTAATTGCGGAAGATTTCATATTCTTCCCTCCTCATTAATTTGAATATAATACCAGTGTATCGCTCTAGCTGATACTATTGTTCAGCCCCATGTAAAAGCTTTGTAAGAAATTTGTAAGATGACAATAGAGTCTCAATATATAATTGGCCGAGTTTAATCCTGATGCCAGTATTTTTCTGGAATAGCAGCCGTCTCGGGACTTAATGTAGGATTGGGAATTTCTATTTTTATTCTATTACCCATATCAGCCTGATCTAATGCGTTCTTTATAGTGGGGTGGTTATAAAAAAACTGAACATAACTGCCATCCTGGTATGCCTTGAGAAATCCTGATTCCAGGATATCAGCCAGTTCTGTATTTGAGCGGTTTACAAAAAAAAATATAGCATAGGGATAGGAAAGAAGAAGATTGTTTTCGACGGTTAGATTCTGCATTGTTTCTTTTCTCACAGATATCTCTCCAAAGGCTTCAGTCACTCCCCGTGAGAAA
>JAEINM010000166.1 GCA_016342385.1 Spirochaetaceae bacterium
CGGCTTACTGTAAAAGTATCCCTGTATCAGATCGCAGCCCAGATCCTTGAGAGTCTGCATTTGGATTTCGGTTTCAACGCCTTCGGCGACAGTCTGCAGTTCCATGGCCTTTGCCAGTGTAATTATGGTTTTTGTAATGCTGTAGGCATTTTTTTCATTGATCTCTTTTATAAAACTCTTGTCGATTTTAATAGAGTCAAGATTCAATTTCTGAAGATAGCTGAGCGAGGAATATCCCGTTCCAAAATCGTCAATGGCAATCCGGAATCCCTGCTGTCTCAGATACCGCAGGGTTTCATTGTTATTCCCGTCGCTACCCAGGAGGATACCCTCGGTTATTTCCAGTTCGATGAACTCCGGAGAGACCTCTGCTGAATATAGGGCTGTATTCAGGCTGTTTATCAGAGTCTTTTTTGTTATCTGCAGAGGCGATACATTGACGGACAAGATAAAGTCCCCATATCCTGATTTTTGAATATCCGAAAGAATTTTGAACGCTTTTGTATAGATCCAGGTACTCATTCTATGAATCAGATCACTATCTTCGGCAATATTAATGAATTCCGTAGGAGAAATACTTCCCAGTTGGGGACTGTCCCAGCGGACTAAAGCTTCTGCGCCGATAATCTTCTCATTCAGGGAATCGATTTTCGGCTGCAATACAATGGAAAACTCATCATTCAGAACAGCTGAACGGAGGTGTTTTTCCATTATCAGCCTTTTTTTAACTTGATTATTAAAGTCTTTATGGAAAAAGGAGAAAGTATTTTTCCCGCTCTTTTTGGCCTTGAACATGGCGTTTTCCGCTTTCTGAATAAGTTCTGATTTTGTTGTTCCATCTTCGGGATAATTGGCTATTCCGATACTAAGGGTCGGCAGATAGAGATTGGAATCTTCATGGGATAGTATTTGGGTTGCCATTAAGGCCGGAGAATAATCATCACTGATTTCCGGGAGAACTGCTATAAACTCATCGCTTCCGAAGCGGAAAAGATAATCTGAGCTTTGGAGACAGCGGTTAATCCTTCCGGAAATATCGATTAATACTTTATTTCCCGCTTCATGGCCGGGATTATCATTAATCCTTTTGAAATTATCAATATCCAGCAAGAGAATAGCAAATTTAGAATCTCTTTCTTTGCTGGTGGAAATTAGATTTTCTATGAAAAATTCGAAATGCTTTTTGTTGGCTATTCCCGTCAGGCTGTCATATAGAGCTAGAGAATTCATCTGTTCCAGAGTTTCAAAACTGTTCCTTTTTCCCAGATAGGCCGTTATGAGATTCATCAGATATATAGAGCCTATACGCAGAGCAAGAGGATGGGGGATGGCAAATAATCCGGTTTGGAAATCAAAGGAAACTATAAGGGAATATATGACAAACATTATAATATTGACAATCAGTGCTTTCTGATAATTGAGAAGAACCAGTATGACTGTCGGATAAATAAGAAAGAATATAATAGCCATATTTTCTTTTTCTATAGTTAATAGAAACATGACCCAGATGAGAGAAAAAATACCGATAAAAATGAAATTACCGTATTTCCGAAGATAGGTCCCTCGTAGCTTGCTCCGGGAGTCTTTATTTCTGAATATATATAAGAGAGAAGTAAGAATTATTAGTGCAATAATGAAAATCATGGTAAAAGCCAATTCTGTAAATGAGCCATTTTGTATATCGAAATAGGCATAAGGCAGAATAATGAGACTATTGAGTACCATAGCTAAAATGAGATATTTTATATCAAATTTCTGGGAAACCTGTATTCCCTCAATATCCCTTTTTTTAAAAGGCACATGTTCCTCCGAGATGAATCAATTAGCAAGACAGAATTTTTATATGATGAAAAATAAGCAGCTTTGATGTAACAGGGTCAGATCTTACATGTTTCTTTTATTTTGTTCAACTATCCAAACCATGGGAAAGGAACCGGTTTGTTGTGGAGAAACAGATCGGGGTCTTTTTTTAAAAACTCACTGGTCAGGTCAGCCATTGCTTTTGCATCGCACAGATAGGATTCAGCATCTCCGATTTTCCCTTTCACAGCAATTCCTCTATGGAGCATGGGAATCTGGATCTTGTCATAATTCACTGAGATATCTTTAATAGGACTGTGATGGCGATGCTGAGAACAGATAATAATTTTCCCATCGGGCTTTCTGATTTTGTATTCCTGTAGTGTATCGTCAAGCCGGTTGGCTATATTATTCCATTCTTCCACACCGTGAATATAGGTGTTTTTACTGGTAGAGCATCCCAGGAAGAGAATTTTAGCCTTTCTCTCATATAGTCTGCCCCAGCATCCGGACCTGGGACAGGCTGTATTGGTTTTCTCTTCACCTGCTGTGTATTCTTCTGCCTCTTTTCCCAGGGCGGCAACAGAATGTGTCGGGTGCCATGACCGGATAACGCCGGGGCGCTTTAGAAAGAGATTGGAGAGAATCCCTATGCATGAAGGTTCTGTCAGAGGATCAAAGAGGGTATTCTCTTTATTAACAGTCTCCCAGCTGTGGGTCGGGAAAATGAGTAATCCATCTTTCATATACTCTATAAAAGCGTCGATGACTGTTTCCCCACCGCCATCCACTTCCCCCAGGGCCTTCATCGATGAGTGAACCAGAAGAGTGTCTGTGTGTTTAATCCCTATATTTTTTATATCTTTTATGAGATCTTCTCTTGTATACATCATCTTCTCCTGGTTTATTTTACAGAAGATACATGATTAATTCCATATGAGGAACTGATTTTTTCTCCGTGATGCTTCTCTTCATAGAAATTGACCGTTGACTCATTATTTCACATTACCTATCATGGAAAACATGAAATTTGATGAAATACTTAAGACTCTGAAATCCGCCGAAAGTGTGGAGAAAATTGATATTGTAAAAGATGGAAAGCTGATCCATACCATAGCAAATACCGAGGGTTCAAAAGGCAGCCTGAAAGTCATTGCCAATCTTGTGGATTTTGATAACGGGAATATTGACGGAGTTCTAGCTCAAAAAGGCCTGGAACTCTTTGGTGAACATGTAGCTGATGCTCAGCTCAATCGGGGAGACCATCCAAATGTTGACATGCTTCTGAGCATAAAGGGTGACGACTATGTAAAAGCCGTTGTTCATTATTATGTACCGGAAGGTCTGGAGGAGCGTGTCAGTAAGTATACTCTCTTAAAGAAAGAGGGAAAACTCGAATCCCACAGAACCGGTGCTCTTGCCGCTTTTAATGAGGTCATGGATCTGCTCGAGGCAGGTCATTTGAGAACTGCCCAGATTATAGAGGGGAAATGGACTGCCAATCAGTGGGTGAAAAACGGCATAATGCTCGGTTTCCCTCTGGGTAAGATTATTGTATATAACGGCAGTGGCGATATTTGTTTTACCGATAAGGAAACCTTTCCTTTGAGGAAGATCAAAGGTGATGAGGGATTTCGAGTGGTTCCTCCTGCCGCCGGTTTGAGACGTGGTGCCTATGCCGGAGCCGGTTGTGTTTTTATGCCTCCCGCTTATGCCAATGTGGGGGCTCATGTGGGACCGGGGACCATGGTGGAGAATCTGGCGGGAAGTTGTGCCCAGATCGGCCGGGACAGCCATATCAGTGCCGGAGCCGTTATCGGCGGTGTTCTCGATCCCATCGAGGCTACACCGGTAATCCTGGGAGATCATGTTCTTCTCGGTGAAAGTTCCGGTGTCACTCAGGGCGCAAGACTGGGAGATCTGGTCACTCTGGCTCCGGGAGTGCATATTTCCAAGGCTACACCGATTCTCGATCCTATTAATCAAGTGGCCTATACATCCCGGGGAACAGCAGAATTGATAACCCATGAATTATCCGGTGGGATTAAAACATATAGTGTGGGGAAAGTTATAAGCGAAAAAGATCCCTCCTATGGTCCGGAGATCCCTGCGGGGGCCCTGGTGATCCCCTCTATGTCTGTTTCTAGTCAGGGAACTTTAAAACTGACTCCTTTAATAGCAAAATACATAAAATCCGCCTCTGAACGGGCTTATGCTCTTGAGGAAGCTCTTAGGGGATAAAATGGCTTTAGAAGCAAAGGATTCTTTCTCGGGCGTAGACATTTCCGAAATTAGGAAAATGAATGCACTGGCCCGGAAAGATACGATTAATCTGGGGATTGGTCAGCTGCCGGATTCACTGCCCGCTGCTGTGAGAGATAAGGGAATTGAGGCTTTTATGAATGGAGAGACCCGATATACATCCAATCAGGGATTTCTTCTTTTAAGAGAGCTTGCAGCAGAGTATCACAGTGAAAAAAGCGGAAAAGAGATTTCTCCAGAGCAGATAATTATTACAAATGGTGCTGAAGGGGCTCTCTGGAACATTCTCTTTACCTATCTGGACCGTGGTGATGAGATTCTTATCCCGGAGATCGCCTTTTCGGTTTACAATACCATTGCCGATCTTCAGGGTGCGAGGGCTGTTCCCTATAAACAGAATGAGGATTTTTCCATTGATTTTGAGAACCTGATGGAGAAGGTCAGTTCCAGAGTGAAATTTCTGGTGATCAATAGTCCCAATAATCCCACAGGAACTGTTTTATCTGAAGAGGATATTAGGAAACTGACAGCTCTGGCTGATGAACATGATTTTTATATCATTTCTGATGAAATCTACAGTGAACTCTATTTCGGTGAAAATACACCTTTCAGCCCATTGCAATGTTCCGACAAAGTGATTGTTGTTGATGGTATATCCAAAAGAGCTGCTGCAACAGGATTGAGAATCGGCTGGACAGTTGCTTCTCAAGAGATTACAAAACCGATGATTGTTGCCAATCAGTACATAACCACTTGCGCTTCATCTGTTTCTCAGTATGCGGCAATTGCCTCTCTCGACGGATCAACCGGTCGGTTTGTAGAGCAGGTGAAAGAGGATTTGAAAATGAAAGGGGAATATGCTTTCAATGTTCTCAGTTCCATCAAGGGGATTCAGGTGGTGAAACCTCAGGGGGCCTTCTATATTTTTCCCGATATCTCTTCATGGGGGAATTCGAAGGATGTGGCACATAAAATACTCGATAAAGTCAATGTTCTGACAATCCCGGGAATCGCTTTCGGAGAGAGGGGAGACAGGCATGTCAGGCTTTCCTTTGCTATGGATTTTGATGTTCTGAAAGAGGCGTTAAATCGAATAAAAGACTTGCTTGAGAACTGGAGATAATAATGAAAGTACAGGATATCAGCGACAGATTTGAATTTAATGGAGGAGAGTTTTCTATTGCGGGAACCCAGGCGGATTCTCTGATTAAGGAAACAGGAACACCTCTTTTTATATACGATGGGGAGACTATAAAGGAGAGATATAATTATCTCCGGAAGAATCTTCCGAAACAGATCGATATTTTTTATGCTATGAAGGCCAATCCCAATATTGCTGTAGTGAAACAGCTTGTAAATCTTGGAGCCGGTGTGGAAGTGGCTTCGGAAGGGGAACTCTACGCCTGTAAAAAAATCGGTGTTAATCCAAAAGATATTGTCTTCGCAGGACCATCTAAAACTGATGAAGATATAACTATGGCTATTGAAATGGGTATTTACGCTCTCAATGCGGAAAGTGTCGGTGAGATTAAAAGAATAAATGAAATCGCCTGTGCCAAAAACCGGGTGATGGATGTGGAGCTACGGCTGAATCCGGAATTTGAAGTGGAAGGTGCGATTGTCAACCTCGGAGGAGGTTCAAAGAAATTCGGAATGGACTCAGAGGTTGTATCGAATGTAATCGATGAAATTTCCTCTCTTGAAAATATCCGACTTCAGGGTATTCATGTTTATGCCGGATCGGGTATTCAGAATGGTGATGGTTTTTTGAGTAATATGGAAAACTGTTTCAGATTGGGAGAGGAAATAAACAGAAATCACTTTAAAATACTGTCGATTGATTTCGGAGGCGGAATCGGGATTCCTTATTCTGATGAAGATGAGCAGATCAGTATAGAGGGGATCAGCAGCCGAATAAGTGATATGATCGATCGGTATCCCTATATTAAAGAAAACAACACGAGAATTATTGCCGAGCCGGGCCGTTATCTTGTAGGGCAGTGCGGCATATATGTTACGAAAGTGATTGATAAAAAGCACTCTAGAGGGAGAGACTATCTGCTTGTCGACGGCGGTGCTCAGCATCTGCTCAGACCGGCTCTGATCGGAACTCCTCATCCCACATTTAATATTTCCAGAGAACAGAAAAATTTTATCCCCTTTGATGTGGGGGGGAGTCTCTGTACATCTATCGATTTTCTGGGAAAAGATATACAACTTCCCGAAGGTAGCGAACCCGGTGATTACCTGGGCGTTTTCTGTTCCGGTGCTTATGGGTACACAGAGAGTATGCCTCTCTTTCTCAGCCATGATTTCGCCGCGGAAGTTCTGGTCCATAATGGCAAATATAGTATTATCCGGCCCCGGATAAAAATATGTGATATTGTGGATGCACAGATAATCCCCGGGGAACTTTCATGATTGATTTAAAACAGGATCTGGTTTCCATATTATGTGATCTTATAAGAGTTGAAAGTGTTACAGATAATGAAAAAAAACTCTGTGATACCCTTTACGAGACCCTTGGACAATTTAAAGGGAGATTGGTCAGGGATAACAATTCTCTAGTATTGCATACCGATCTGGGTAAGGAGAAGAGAGTGGCCCTGATCGGTCATATCGATACGGTTCCCATCGGAAACAGCACAACAGAAGCCTATATAAAGGATGACTCTGTATGGGGCCGTGGTGCTTGTGACATGAAGAGCGGTCTGGCATCCATGCTCAAGGTCCTCTATGATATAGAGACCGGAGAGATTACTCCTCAGCACAATTTGTCTTACATTTTTTATGAGAATGAAGAGGGTCCTATTCCCAACGGAATTAATGCTTTATTGGAAAAGCAGCATCTGAAAGAGATCGATTTTGCTTTTGTCCTTGAGCCGAGTGAAGGGAATTATTCTGTGGGTTGTCTCGGTTCTCTGGCTGTCAGGAAAGAGATTACAGGGGTTTCCGCCCATAGTGCTAATCCCAAAACCGGTGTGAATGCACTGGATGAAGCGTTCCGTGTATATGATAAAGTTAAACTCATGGATAGCCGTATCGGTTCCGTACAGAGTATAGAGGGGCTTGATTTTTATGAAACTGTCAATGTGACAACTCTCAATACATTTAATGCTTTTAATGTCCTGCCTCCCAGAGCGGAATTAATCATCAATTACCGGTTCAGCCCCCACAGATCTAATAGAGAAGCCAGGGAACTTCTCTATTCCTACATAGGAGAAGAGGGCGTCTCCATCGTAGATGAAGTCGGTTCCTCTTATGTGGGGAATGAGAATAAGAGTTTTCTTCTCCAGGGTATTGATAGTGAGATTATGCAGGCCTGGACCGACATCGCACAACTCAATGCCGCTGGTATTCCGGCTATTAACTTCGGACCGGGGTCCATTAAACATGCTCATAAACCGGATGAAAGGATTTCAATTAGTGACTTTAAAGATTTTTACACTAATCTGATAAAACATCTATAATTGTTCCTATGTTCAGACTATTTCAGCCTCATGTCTTTCAGGGTCCTAAGAAATTAAGACATAAAAAAGGGTATTTTGAGGGATGGTATTATAAATTCGTCTCTCTTGAGAATAGGGCTTTTGCTGTTATTCCCGGGGTGTCCTTAAAAAAAGAGAATTCTCTTGCCTTTATTCAGACCATAGATGGAAATGATGGAAAAACTACTTATACAACTTTTCCCATAGAAGAATTCCAATATTCCCTGAATCCTTTTTCGGTTTCTATCGGCGGCAATTTCTTTTCTTATCATTCGGTTGATTTAGGTGATAGAGTCCCGGTCTCGGGAAAGATAAAAATGATCGGTCCCAGAAAATATAGGACAACATTATTAAGGCCCGGTATTATGGGCTGGTATCGCTATGTCCCGGCTATGGAATGTTATCATGGAGTAGTGAGCTCCGGACACAAACTGGATGGTGATCTTTTCTATAATAATGAAACCCTCAATTTCCATGATGGCAGCGGGTATATGGAAAAAGACTGGGGAACCTCTTTTCCCTCATCCTATATCTGGATGCAATCTAACAGTTTCAAAGAAGAGGACCATTCATTCATGCTTTCAGTGGCCAGGATCCCCTGGTTCGGATCCTCTTTCAGAGGGTTCCTGGGCTTTTTGGATCTGGGATCAAAGATTATTACTTTTTCAACTTACACA
>JAEINM010000167.1 GCA_016342385.1 Spirochaetaceae bacterium
CACATCCGCCACCGCCACGACGGATTGCGCCCAGAACCAGAAGGGAGATCCCTTTATAATTTGTCCCATAGGTATCGCTGATATCGGATACTTCGGGATTCAGTTTGAACATCTGACCATACTGGTTCACTTTTGCCCCTGTGCGCTCCTCAATTAGTTCTGTCTGTCTGGAAATGGGAATAATGGAATCCTGAAGATCTTGAGGCATTCCGAGCGCACCGGCCAGGTTGGTATCGGGATCGGCATCAATTGCCAGAACCCGATTACCCTCTTCAGTCAGAAGTGATGCGAAAACCGCTGATATAGTTGATTTCCCAACGCCGCCTTTCCCGGTTATTGCTATTTTCATGATCCCGCTCCTCTGCTTATCTATATTAATAATAGGTCTGTAGCAGAAAAACCTGCAATAGAAGATTCTCTATTTATTTATTTATTTTTTTCCCTCTCTTCCCTTACAATTAATACTATGGATAATAAAAAGAAATACTGGGAACCCAAATTATGGGATGAATTGCGATCGAGAAATCCTATAAAGATTTGTGCGAAGTGCCTGGTGGAACACGATTCTTCAGGATTCTTTAAAATCAAATCTCTGGAAAAGGAGATAAGAGTATATCCCAAAGAGGAAAAAATTGAATCAGAAGATTCCGCACTGGCAGCCGACCCCGATTTTCAGCTTCTTATTATTTCCTACCTTTTATTTGCTCAGCACATTGAACCCATAGGGAAATGGATATCAGAAAAAGATCTGAAGGGCGGAAGTCTTTTTTTTCGGGGTCCCCATGCCCTGCCTTCAGTTTCACTGGAAAAATATTTCGGCAATAATCCCGATTTATTACGGGAAAAAGGTAGGGAACTAGGCGCAACTGAACTGGAGTTCGGAGATATCTCTCTGTGCTTCCCTGTACTTCCCCTCATATCACTTACCATAGTTCTATGGCTTAAAGATGATGAGTTCCCTGCCAGAGTCACTTTTATGATGGATCCCTCAATAGAAGCACACCTTCCACTCGATGTCATTTCAGCGATGGTTCAGTCTGTAACGAAAAAATTGATCAGTCATTAAACCGGTGCTTTTCCGCCTGATGATCTCTTCCCAGAAAATAATTAGCCCATCCGGAAGTGTTTTTCAAGGAATTGTCCTTAATGATCGGATCCCTGTCGAGAAGTGTTGTCTTTTCCCTAAAATATCGCTGTCGACCATAGGCCTTTACCCAGATACAGGTCTTTTCAGGAAAAGCTTCACACATATTGTTCAGACTGCCGCCACAAGGTCCATTCCTCTGGTTTTTTGCGCACTGAGACTGGGGACAGAGATATTTTATATCGGAAAGTGAACAATCCCCGCACTCGTGACAGTTGAACATAAGAGATTTAGCCGCTCTTTCAAAATTGTAGGACAATTTGTTCAGAGTTTTATGCTTCTCAAGGAATTTATAAGAGTTTACTCTCGATTGATAGAAAAGTGATCTCTTACTGAAAATAAGGCTATGAACAATTCTGGAGAACCTATAAGCCGGTGATACGTATTTCCTATATTTTCTTCTGTCTCCGGCTCCGGGCCTGACATTCCGGACCGATGAATCAGATAAACCTGTTTTTTCATCCTTTCCATAATAAAAGAACTCTCCTGAATTGGGATAGAGAAGTTCGGGTATAAAATATTTCCAGTCTGAAGTTTCATATTCCTTTGCTTTTTCGAGCACATCATCAAAATCTCTATGATTTTCTATTCCGCACAAATAAGCCGCTCTGTATCCCATCCCCTTAAATGTCACAATCTGCTTGGCAGCCAGGTCAATAAAAAAAGCTTTCCCTTTATCTGGTGATTTTTTCTCCTTCTCCACTTTTTCCATCAGGCTGTCAGAGACAATACATCCGGGAATCACCCCTTTATGGAAAAGTCGGGCAACAGGTCCACTCAATTTATAGACATTGCCTATGAGCGGTACATTCAGTTTGTTCTCATCCATAAAAAGCTTCAGTTCATGAAATTTCCGCATATCATAGCCTAACTGGGGAATAATAAATTGAGCTCCCGCTTTTATCTTCAGTTCCAGTTTTTCATACTGCATAACCTGTTCTGCTTCGGTCAGTTTAAAAGGAGAAACAACGGCCCCGAGAAAAAATTCTGTAGGAGACAATTGAACAACTGATCCCGGTTTCCGGCCATACATTCTCAATCCCCTATTCATATCAGAAAGAAGAGATAAGAGTCCCACAGAATCGAGATCAAAGACAGGCTGTGCAGTACCCCTGTCTCCTGCAACAGGATAATCCCCCGACATGACCAGGAGGTTGTCCAGCCCTTCACTGGCATACATCCAGGCCAGACTCTCCAGACTATTCCGGTTTCCATCTTTACAGGTCATGTGAATAATGACCGATTTCCCCTGTTGTAATATCATTTCACCCAAGAATGAGGGAGATAAACGGGGATTTCCTCCGGCATTATCTGTTATGGATATCCAGTGAACTCTGTCATCCTGACAGAGAGTCTCGGCGAAGTCGCTTATTTTATCGTGGTGTTCCAGGGGAATAATTCCCCGGGAAGGGACTATTTCGGCGCCTATAAGGAAGTTCTTTGTTTCGGAAAAGAAATACTGAAGTTTAGTCAAAACATTACCTCTGTGATTTTTTCAATATCAGAGTTTTACCTGTTGTTTCTATTTAAAAGATAGGCAATTTTATTTTTGAAATCAATAGAGAGTTCTCCTAAAGAGAAAGAGGATTGTTGCTTAAATAGAGATATTTCTTTCCCATATTTATCTTCAGCAACTACAATCTTAGTTATGAGAATTCTAATAACAGGAAGGCTATTAAATGAAAAAGACCTCAGAAGGTTCAGAGAGACCAATGAAATATGATTATAATAATACAGCAGAATTTAGATGGTTAAATAAGCCGGTGAAAGGTTCTAAACAAATTGACAATATGGAAAGTGACGCCATGTGGCAGCACTTTGGTCCTGGAGAGATGAGCTTTACCAGGGAAAAGATTTTAGAAAAAGGATCGTCTCTTAAGCTGGTATGTGAAACAAAAATTGAAGTTCACAGGGATCCTGAAGATATAAATACTTACGGAAGAGCTTTTGGAGAATCCCTTTGTAGACGGAAAATATCCAGTGAAAACTGGACAGAATACAATCGCCTGTCTTTCTGGGTTTACCCGGTAGTTCCCGGTTTTAAAACCATCTCCATGTATTCAAAATTACACAACGATGGCAAGGTGAAAATTCCCGATGCCTACGAACGGGAAGGACTGAATTTCTTTCTTTTAAAACCTGACCAGTGGAATCATATTGTATGGGAAATTGCCAGTCTGGCAAGAGATCAAGTTGATGCCATTGATATCATTTACAGGCTTCAGGGCAATGAGCCAGGAGCGACAGATTCTGTCTGTTTCTATATAGATAAACTTGAACTGGAAAAGGTTGAAGCTGACTATTTTGAAGGCTGGTCCGTAGCACCAGGAACGATTTCCTTTAGTCATACGGGATATCAGCCTGGAGCTTCCAAAACAGCCATAACTTCTAATGATCATAAAGAGAAAGAATTTTCCATTATTAATTATGAAACGGGAAAAACTATACTGACAAAGCCTATGAGAAAAATAGAAACACATATAGGAGAATTCCAACTATTAGATTTCTCTGAGATACAGGAAGAAGGAATCTACTTTATTAGGACGGACTCCCGGGAAACCCTATCTTTCAGAATTGATAGCAATGTGTGGAAGGATTCCATTTGGAAAACAATGAATCTCTTCTTCTGTGAACGCTGCGGCTTTGAAGTCCCGGGGATTCATGATAATTGCCACCAGGACTGGCAATGTGAACACGAAAACAGACATCTCATTATCAATGGTGGCTGGCATGATGCGGGAGACTTGTCCCAGGGACTATGCAATACCGCTGAAAGCACTTATGCCATGTTCCATCTGGCAGAAAAATACAAAAGAGAAGATTCAGTTCTTCAAGCTCGCCTGATAAATGAAGCCAAGTGGGGGCTGGACTGGTTGATGAAAACCAGATTTGGTGATGGTTACAGATCTGTCTGGGCAACTATGGATTTCTGGACGGATAATATCATAGGAACCTTTGATGACATAACCTTCAAAGCGGGAAACTCCCCATTTGACAATTTTGCCGCAGCTGCAGCTGAAGCAAAAGCCGCAGTGGTATTACGAAAATCTGAACAAGAATTATCCACAATCAGTCTTAGAGTCGCTTGTGAGGATTGGGAATTTGCTATTGGCCGATTACAAAAAGAAAAAGCTGATGAAAAGATTAAAGGTCCTCTTGCAGAGTTTCAGGAATATGCTGAGGTTCAAATATTCTCAGAGGGTTCATTGGCATCTATAGAATTATTTAAAGCTACGGGTGAACAGAAATATTGTAATCAGGCTTTTGAATATGCAAATCTTATCCTACAGTGTCAGCAGCAGGAATTGACCGATTGGGATATACCGATGAATGGTTTTTTCTATAGGAATCCTGAGAAAAAAGCATTGCTCCATTATGAACATCGCTCGCATATTCAGGCACCAATTGTTGCCCTTTCTGAATTATGTAAGGAGTTTCAGGATCATCCTGACTGGATAAACTGGTATAGGGGGATTTACCTCTTTTCAGAATATATGAAAAAAATCATGGAATTTACTCAACCCTATGGTATGGTACCGGGCTCCTTTTACAGTATTAATGAATCCGATAATCCCGATTATCGGGCACAGGTCCTAAATGGTATAAAATTCTCTAGTGAATACTATCTTAGACTGTTCCCTGTCTGGTTCACTTTCAGGGGTAATAGTTCCATCATGCTCTCCGGTGCAAAAGCCTTATCCTGTGCAGCTATAAGGAGAAAGGATCTACATCTTTCGGACTTATCCCGACTTAACCTCCAATGGATGGTTGGTCGAAATCCTTTTTCTCAAAGTCTCATGTTTGGAGAAGGTTACAACTATGCACCTCAGTACTCGGCAATGTCAGGAAATATGGTGGGATCCCTTCCCGTCGGGATTCAAACCAGTGAGAATAAAGATGTGCCTTATTGGCCTGTGAATAATTGTTACAACTATAAGGAAGTGTGGGTTCAACCCTCTGCCAGATGGTTATGGATAATGTCTGATTTAGCCGGTAGAGCTTGTATTTCAGGTAAATTACCTTTAGGTATAAACAATGATATTCAAATACTTGATAAAGTTACGGGGAAACTGAGATCCACCATTACAGGATCTCTGGAAAAAGAATTCCAGGTAAACCTCCCGGAAGGTCAATATTTAATTCGCGACCAGAATCTTGAGAAGGAAATAACACTTCTCCCAGGTGAAAAATATGATCTGAATCCGGAAAGATTCTTTGATATACAAGCAGTGAGTAAGACAGTGAAACATAAGAATGTGACTATTACATTAAAAGTAAAATCCAACTGTGAATTTACCATTGAAGCCAGAAGCTGCAATATTGAAATAGATAAGGATGCATGGGAAATACAGCCTGCAAATGAGAAATTTCAGTTGATCAATTTATATGGAGAGATAAAAAATCAGAAAGAACCATGGTTGATTGTTCTCATTCCCGATGGCAATATAGCGGACAAGATTGAATTGTACGGCTAGAAGCTAGACATTGTTCAGAATGTAATCCATAGCTTCAGATGGAAATCAACCCTGTCGGCTATGAACAATTATTTTATTCCTCTTTCACTATGAGATACATTAGATTTCAATGGGAGAAAGTGACTTTGCCCTAAAAATAAAGACTTAATAATAGTTTTATACAGGAAGATGAAATTGTTTTAATATTATAATATGAAAGACTTCTTTTGTATTCTCATTTTTGGTTTTTTCATTTTTATTTCTGCTCAGGCGACAGAGAACAGGATCTATACAGTCGGAGTGGAACAAATTAATTATGCTCCCTATTTCTGGATAAAAGAATACGATGAATATGTCGGACTGGTACCGGATGTATTAAAATTATTTGCAGAATCTGAAGGCATTTCTTTCATATACAGGCCATTACCAATTAGACGTTTACAGCAGGATTTTAAAAAAGGTGAACTCGATTTCAGATTTCCCGATAATCCCGATTGGAATGAACCTACAACAGATCTTATATTCTCAGATCCCCTGACAACTGTTATAGATGGTCTTTTTGTTCTCGAAAAAAATAAAGGTAAACCTCTGTATTTTTATCGTAATATCGGTACAATTTCAGGTTATACAGCACCAAGCCTTAACGAGTTCCTGAAGGAACAGAAATTATCTCTGGTTGAAGTTAATACATATGAATCTCTATTGCAGATGTTAATACTTGAACGAGTTCAAGCCGCCTATCTGTCAATTGAACCCAGTTTGTATATTTTAAATAATACAGGTAACAACCGAGAGAACGTAGTCTTTGATGATACCCTTCCATTTGATATAGCTAATCATTATTTATCCACCAAAAAACATATATCATTAATAAATAGTCTGAATGTTTTTTTAGTCACAGATGTTAAGAGAATAAGAGAAATCTTTAAATCATATAATGTAAAATATCAATAATTAAAAATCCCATTTTCATAAACCATAGATTTATATAAGATACTGACAGAGAGGCATTTCCTTTGAAGAGTATTATTCTATTAAAGATAATATCAATCTCATTAGCAGAGCAATCTTTCAGTGACAATATGGGAAAGGTTTTAAGCCCTCCAGAAATAGAGACTTTATTAATTGAGTATAATTCCTATTTACTGGCTCTTCTCAATTACAAATTAAATGACCGGGAACTTGCTGAAGATATTCTGCAGGAGACATATCTCTCCTTTCTATCGGGTATCAGTAAAAAAAGAGATCACTTTCAAAATAATAAAAAATTAAAAAATTATCTCACAACTATTGCTCTGAACAAAGTCAAAGATTATTACCGGTCTTCCGGTTTCCGTTCTAAAAAACAGTATGTTTTTTCAACAACAGAAGAACTTGATCATTTTTTAAGCAATACCGGTTCCAAGATGAGGACACCTGATGAGGAATTAATAAAAAAAGAAAGGGACGAATCACTAAACAGATCAGTAGCTTATGTTATGGAAATTCTTTCGAATCGGTATCGCCATATATTAGTGCTTAAATACACAGAAAATAAAAATAATGATGAAATCTCCCTATTATTGGGAATGTCAAAAAAAGCGGTAGAATCTCTATTATTCAGGGCAAAAAAAGCCTTCAAAAAAGAAATGGAAAAATCAATATTGAAAACGAATGAAATAGTATTTTAATTCGTTTATTACAATACAGGGAAAGGGGTCCGAAAACCGGGAACATGGGTAAAAGAAAAAAAAATCAAAATAACAAAACATACTCGGATACCGTATATAAAACTCTTCTGGAAAACTATAAGCCGTTGAGGCTATCTGAAGAAAAAAATAAAAAATTACAGAAAAAATTGGAACAAATCATTTTTAAACCGGAAACGAGACCTTCCTTTTTCAAAATAGCATCTATTGCCGCTTTGGTCCTGTTAATCCCCATGACAATCTTATTTATAGCAGATCGTACACTCCCCTTTTCTTCTCCCCTATTAATAAGTTTCCGAAAGGATCCGACAGGAGACCAATATATAACAAGGCAGGGATCTCTTATTACAGAATCAGGAGAATCTCTTGTTTTTCAAAGCGACTCTGAAATATTTCTTCTCTATCCCCAAACAGATTTCCAATTAAAAAGGGTTCTTCTTTCGAGATTAAAAGAAGGTCAGAATATTCATTACACACTGAATGAGGGGACTCTGGAAATTAACAGGGATAATGCTCTGCAAAAAGAACATCTCAAAATCGAAACCGTCCTCGGCGAAATCATTCTGGGCCAAGGCAGATTTAAATTGACATCAGGGAAACAGAAAATAATTCTGATATGTTTTGAAGGGCAGTTGAATTATATCAGTTCAGACAGAAGCCAAACATTTGTTTTATCGAAAAATCAGATTCTGGAAGTAGAAAAAGACGAACGTGGTTTATACCAGATAAAAACTGAGACCCTGAACTCAGATCGAATTCAGAAAGAAAAAACCCATATGCCCGAATTCAGGCGGTCTGAACAACAGAATGAAAAGAAACCCATAATCTCTGAGCCAATAGAACCTAAAGATGATCCTCTTTCGGAAGCTGTGCCTGAAGAAATGAGATCAGAAGAAATAAATCAGAAGAAACCGGAAGAGC
>JAEINM010000168.1 GCA_016342385.1 Spirochaetaceae bacterium
CGGGACTGGATAGAGTTATCTGCGGTGTAAAGGGATAATCTCATGGTAGAAACCAATTTGGTCACGGTTGATGATATAGACAGAGAGATACAATTACTCCGGGATAAAGTATCCTATATGACCGTAGAACATCAGGATGAAATTGTCCGGGCTGCGCGATGGTCGGAAGAACAGCATGTGGGACAGAAACGACATAGCGGTGAACCCTATATCATTCATCCCATACGGGTAGCGGAAATACTGGCCGGCTTGTACATGGATCATCACACCATACAGGCAGCCCTCCTTCACGATGTTCTGGAAGATACGGATATTTCTAAACAGAAACTGAAAACCCTTTTCGGTCCTGAAGTGGAAATGCTGGTAAACGGCGTCACAAAGATAAATATTGTCAATGCCAAAAACAGAAATGTACAGGAATCTGAAACCATTCGAAAGATGTTTTTCGCCATGGTCAGGGACATAAGAGTCATCCTGATAAAGCTGGCCGATAAGCGGCATAATATGAGCACTCTTCAATATATGCCCGAAGACAAACAAAAACGCATAGCCCGAGAGTGTCTCGATATATATGCTCCCATAGCGGGAAAACTGGGTATCTACTCACTCAAGTCGGAACTGGAAGATCTAAGCCTGAAATATATGGCCCCCGATATCTACTATCAGATAAAAGATTTCATTGATCATAAAAAAGGGGCCCGTTCAGATTTCCTCAAGCATATAGAAGAGGATATATACAGAGAGGCTTCAAAAGAAAAGCTTCACATCAAAGTGACGACAAGAGCTAAACATTTCTATTCAATCTATAGAAAAATGAAGACCAAAGGTAAAGATCTGGGCGAAATTTATGATTTTCTGGGTATACGGATACTCTGTAACACCCAGGTGGAATGCTACACCCTTCTGGGCATTGTTCACCAGTTATGGACACCTCTGGCCGGCAGATTCAAAGATTACATAGCCATGCCCAAAGAAAATCACTACAGAAGTCTCCACACCTCGGTTATGGCCTATGGTGGTAAACCTCTGGAAATTCAGATAAGAACCGATGAAATGAACAAGACGGCAGAATATGGAATTGCCGCTCACTGGCTTTACAAAGAGGGAAAGAACTCTGATCAATCCAAAGTTTCCGATATTAACTTTGTCAATCAGCTGAAAGACTGGAATGAACAGAAACTCAATTCCGGTGAGTTCATGAATTCCATAAAAAAGGAACTGCTGGAAGATTCGATTTATGTTTTTACTCCCAAAGGAGATAGTATTGAATTACCCAAAGGTTCAACAGCCATAGACTTTGCCTACAGGATTCATACAGATGTGGGTACCCACTGTATGGGAGCCAAGGCCGATGGGGCGATAATCCCTCTGACCAGGCCTTTGCTCAATACGCAGAAAATATCTATCATGACCAGCCCCTCGGCTCACCCTCATCTGAACTGGCTCCGCTATGTGAAGACGTATAAAGCCCGATCTAAAATCAGACACTGGCTTAATAAAAATGAGACGGGAATCTTTATTGACCGCAATATTGTGGCTCAGAAAAAAGAAGCCGCTCCTCCTCCGAAGGAACCGGTTGAAGAGACAAAGAGAGAAACAGAAGAAAATTCCCATATATTCCAGAACAAGGTTCTCGATAAAACCAAGGTGGGGATCACCATAGATAATGAACGGAATATGATGATCAATCTGGCTAAATGCTGCAACCCCACAACAGGTGATGATATAATTGGTTTTGTCTCCCGGGGAAGAGGTATTATTGTCCATAAGTCCACCTGTTCCAATCTGAAAAATATAAAGGAATTCGATGAGAGAAAAGTGCATGTGGAATGGGAAACTGTTTCATCCAAATACACTCAGCGCTATAAAATACACTCAAAGTACAGGACTGACCTCTTCTCGGAAATCGAAGGAGCCATCAGGAAAAATAAGGGTCATCTCATATCGGGGAGCCTCGATGAAACAGAAAGGGGAGACCTGTTGGGATTCTTCACAATAGAACTGGAAAAGAAGGATGATTCCAAGAAAGTAGCTAAAAGTATCAGAACCATCCCGGCTGTTATGAATGTACAGGAAGTACAGAGTCTTCATAACAGGCCTCTGGCAGAATAGTATATGAAACTGAACATTGTACTCCACCAGCCGGAAATACCCCAGAATACAGGTAATATAGCGCGAACCTGCGGCGCGACAGGAGCCTCCCTGCACCTGATAAAGCCCCTTGGTTTCTCGGTTGATGAAAAATCTGTCAAACGGGCTGGTCTCGATTACTGGGATCTCCTCGATATTCACTACTATGACAATATTGAGGAATTCTTCGAGAAAACGTCCGGTGGATTCTATGTTCTGGGTACGACAAAAGCTGAAAAAACCTATGATCAGTTACCCTATAGTGATCATGAAGAAATATATCTGCTCTTCGGCAGAGAATCGGCCGGCCTGCCGGAAGAAGTTCTGGTTCAATACAGAGAAAACTGTGTCCGCATCCCCATGACCGGTAAAGCCCGCTCTCTCAATCTGTCCAATGCTGTAGCCATCATGGCCTATGAAGTCCTCCGGCAAAATGAATTTGATTTCCTCAAGAAAAAAGGGGAACTGCACAGACTGTCATGGGATTAAAAGATCCCCGTCATTTATCTGTTAGAGAACTGATCTCAATTGTCTATCTGACAGGAGATCTGCAGACAGAGTCATTTTCCAACCGAAGAGCCGTAGAGGGAACAAAAGGTCATAAGAAAGTACAACAATCCCGTGAAGAAGATTATGAGAGAGAAGTTAAAGTTTCGGGAGAATTTATCTCCGATGATCTGAAACTCATTGTCGAGGGACGGATGGACGGACTTTATCCGGTCAGCCAGACCCGGAAAACAGCTCTGATCGAAGAGATTAAAACTGTAATGGAGTCCTCTCCCGAAAACTGGGAGGAAAGTCCTCATGAACATAAACTGCAGCTCTTATCTTATGCCTATCTCTACTGCATGGAAATGAAATATGAGACCGTGGAAGTGCAGTTGACCTACTTCAATCTTTTAAATGAAAAAGAAGTAAATTTCCATAAAAGGATTTCCCTGGAAGATGCTTCTCAGGCCATCCTGGGACTCACATCATCATATCTGTTTATATGGAATGAAACAGCCCGGAGAAATAGGAGCAGAAACAAGTCAATAAAAAAGACCGATTTCCCCTATGGGATTTTTAGGGGACCTCAAAGAGAAATGTCCGTGGCTGTGTACAGAGCCATAAGAGAAAAGGATATCCTAATGGTCGAAGCCCCCACAGGAACCGGGAAAACCATGGGGGCTTTGTATCCGGCCTTCAAAGCTCTCAGTGAAAATCTCGGGGACAGAATATTCTACACGACGGCGAGAACACCGGGCAGACTGGCGGCAGAAGAGGCTTTCTCCGATCTGTTAAAAAAGGGAATGCATTGCCGTGCCGTCTCTCTGACAGCCAAACAGAAAATCTGTTTCAGCCCCGGAAGCAAATGCAGCCCTTCAGAATGCAGCTGGGCGGAATCCTATTACGATAAATTATCCCTGGTACTAGAAAACCTTGAAGAATCGACACTATTCAACAGAGAAAAAGTAGAAGAGCTGGCCCGGGAACATCAGATGTGCCCCTTTGAGCTTTCACTGGATATTTCACTTTTATGCGACCTGATCATCTGCGACTACAATTACGTCTTTGACCCTATGGTTAAATTGAAGCGCTATTTTCAATTTAACCGTGGTGAAGACTTTATACTTCTGACAGATGAGGCGCACAACCTGCCCGACAGAAGTCGGGACATGTTCAGTGTCTCAATAGATAAGGATCAGATACTCTCATTGAGAAGGGAAATAAAGGACCGGTTCCCCGCAATAGGGAAAAAACTGAACAGCATAAACAGGATTCTCCTCGATGAATTAAAAGTCTTAAAAGATGAAAACAAACAATGGGATGAAAGAGAAACAATCCCCGAAGGCCTGCGCAAATTTATGGGGATGTTCCTGGAAGAAGCCGGGTCGGGAGAAACAACTCCGGCAATTCTGGAAATGACATTTCAACTGAGGAGATTCTACCGGATCTCGGAAATGGCCGCGAAAGAGCACACGATATTGGTTCAGAGAAAGGGAAAAAGCGGTTTGAGACTGACCATTCTCAACCTTGATCCCTCAAAGCTTCTGGAACTGACTTTCAGGCAGTTCCAGAGCACAATTCTCTTCTCAGCCACACTAATACCTTATGAGTATTTTTCAAGGATCCTCTTTAACCGCAAAGATATCCCCTTTATCAGTCTTCCCTCCCCTTTTCCCGAAGAGAACTGTACAGTCTGTATCCGCACAGATATCGAGACAAAATACAATAGAAGGGACGATTCTCTGGAAGCACTATGTGAATCCATATATAGAGCTACAGAATTCCGAAAAGGGAATTACCTCGTTTTTTTCCCCTCCTATGGATACCTGAATAAAGCAGTGGGACTTTTTGAAGAGAAATACCCCACTGTAAACATTCATATTCAGGAGAGCGGCATGAATGAAGATCAGAGAACCGAATATCTGGAAAAATTTTCCAGTGAAAACAATGGCCCTGTACTGGCCTTTGCCGTAATGGGAGGGATTTTTAGTGAAGGTATTGATCTAAAGGGAGAAAAGCTGATCGGAGCGATCATAGTCGGTCCCGGATTACCGGGAATCTCTGTAGAAAGAGATCTTTATAAAAAATATTATGAAGAAAATGGTGAAAACGGATTTCATTACGCCTATAAACTTCCAGGTTTCAACAAAGTCCTTCAGGCGGCGGGCCGTGTCATCAGAAGTGAAGAGGATAAAGGACTCATTCTGCTCATAGACAGCCGGTATGGCTGGAGCGATATGAGAAAACTCTATCCTCCCTACTGGAAAAATATCCTCTTCTGTAAAAAAACAAAAGAGATGATAGCGAAGATAGACAACTTTTGGAAAGGATGAACATATGAAGATCAGCCAATTTAATTTTGGAACGACTAAAGAGGGAGATTCTGTACAGGGAATAGGAATCGCTAATGAAAAGGGACTCGAAATATCTGTCATCAATTACGGAGCAACCTTGATCTCTTTGAAAATGCCCGACAGAGAGGGAAAATCGGAGGAATGTATTCTCGGCTTTGACAATATAGCCGCGTACGAAGAGCATGGAGCTTTTTTCGGAGCGACAATCGGCCGAGTGTGTAACAGAATTGCAGATGCCAAATACTCTCTCGATGGAAAAGAATATAGACTTTCAGTCAATGATCTGGATCGGAATCATCTTCATGGTGGAACAAAGGGATTTTTCAAGGTAATGTGGGACATTGAACCAATGATTGAAGAGGATCACTGGGCAGGGGTAAAATGTACTTACCGGAGCAGAGATGGTGAAGAAAACTATCCCGGGAATCTCAATGTTGAAGTTCAGTATATTCTGACAGAAACCAACCAGTTAATCATTGAATACTGGGCACAGACAGACAAAAAAACACCAGTAAGCCTGACCAACCATTCATACTGGAACCTGAGCGGAAACAAGAAAGAGGATATTTCAACTCACAGACTGCAGATAGAGGCAGAAACCTATCTGCCTGTCGATGAATTCCTGATCCCTACAGGAGAATTCCGCAAAGTGGAAAACTCCCCCTTTGATTTCAGAGAGCTGAAGGAGGTTGGTCCGGCAATGGAAAAATCAGGAGGATTTGATCACAACTTCAATCTATCACCAGCCAGGCAGAGAAAACCGGTCAACAGAATTTATGTAGAACACCGGACCAGCGGTAGAGCGATGGCAATTAAAACAACAGAACCGGGCGTTCAATTCTATAGCGGAAGTTTTCTCAATAAACTAAAAAAGTGGGGAATTGATTCCTCTGATGGTCTATGCCTGGAGACACAGATGTATCCCGATGCTATGAACCATGAGAACTTTCCCTCTATAATTCTCTATCCCGGAGAACTGTACAGACAGAAAACAGTGCACATGTTTTCCCTACTAAAGTAGAAAAAATACTCCTATTGTCTCATACTTACAATAGAAAGGTATTTGGGGGTTAATATGAAAGATAAACAGGAAAATTTTAATTATTTCAGAGAGAAGCACGGAGAGATTTTTGACGCTTATGAGAATTTTGGACATGTACTCCACGAAAAAGGGGGGCCTCTCGATGAAAAAACCAGATGGCTGATTAAAGTGGCTATTTCAGCAGCATCTCAATATGAATATGCTCTGCAGACCCATATAGAAAAAGCACTGAAAGTGGGCTGTACCCGGGAAGAAATAGAACACGCCATACTGCTGGTTGCCCCGACGGCAGGATTCCCGAAAACAATGAGCGCTCTAATGGTGTTTAGAGATTCCCTATAAATATCTCATAAACAGAATCATGTAAGAATAGTGTTCGAACTATAAAATATTCAGCTAAGTTAAAAAAAGCTAAGCCTTTGCGGGAGGAAAGAAGCTGATCCTCTGAAAATGAACTTGAATTCAATAGACTCTCAGGTACAATTCTTTTATTCTTAAACTTATGGAAACACTATTGTCCCCTTTAACCATTGAAAGTAAAACTCTGAAAAACCGTATAGTAATGGCACCTATGGCCACATGGCTTTCCGATAAGAGCGGAGAGGTAAAAGTCGATCATATAAATCATTACAACCACAGAAAAGGTCCCGGTCTGATTATCGTCGAGGCAACGGCCGTATCTCCCGAGGGAAGACTGGCTGCTGCTCAGTTGGGTATATTTGAAAATAGGCATATAAAAGGCCTTAAAAAACTGGCTGAAACCATCAGGGCCGGCGGAGCCATTCCCGGAATACAGATACATCATGGCGGAGGGAAATCCTCTCTGGAGACGACTTACGGTCTAATGCCGCTTGTCCCTTCTAAATCGGGAGTGAAAGAGGGAAAACCATGCCGGGAATTAACCATAGAAGAGATCCACAGAATACAGGGGGATTTCGTCGGAGCTGCAGAAAGGGCTGTTGAAGCGGGATTTGAATACATAGAGATTCATGGAGCCCATGGGTATCTGGTGACTCAATTTCTCTCGCCCATCACCAATAAAAGAGACGATATTTACGGTGGACCGCTGGAAAACAGGCAGAGGTTTCTTCTGGAACTCTTTAGCGTAATAAAAAAAGCTATTGGAGACCAGGCTATCGTCACATGCCGTCTGGGTGCCGCTGAACAGAAAGGGTTGACTATGGAAGAGGGAATAGACACAGCTGAAAAACTGAAAGCTCTGGGAATGAACATTATTCATATATCCTGTGCTCATACAATTCCCGATCTGGGCGATTCCTTTGATAGTGATTTTTCCGTTCTTATGAATATGGGAGCTATCATTAAAGAGAAAACCGGCATGACTGTCATTGGAGTGGGCGGAGTAAAAGAACCGGGAACGGCAGAATCGATTATTTCTTCCGGACTGGTTGATCTGGTGGCCCTGGGCAAAGCCATATTATGCGATCCCCGCTGGGCCTTGAAAACGATTGAAGGAAAAGAGGATTCCATTGCTCTGTGCCGGAGCTGCCGCAGGTGTCTGTGGTTCACGACCCCCGAGAAGTGTCCTGTCAGGATGAAGAGCGAAAAGCCCAGTCAATGAATTAACACGGTAGGATTTTAAACATGCATATGAATCTTGTGAATCTTTTTTTGGGTGGTGGCTTTTTTCTCGGTCTTTTTTTATCTGTCCTATTATTCCTACGAGCTTATAAGGGAAATCGAAGTGAATTATTCCTTGGAATGATCCTGCTTGTGACGAGCCTTAACCTCATACACCCTTATTTCAATTTTTTATTTGAAACCAGAATGATTTTTACAAGCTATGCTCTGTTTGAGCCGACTCAATTCCTCTTTTCCCCTCTTCTGTTTTTATATATCCGGCAACTACTCTACAAAAACAAAAGATTCTCTGCCCTAAGTGCGCTTCATTTTGTATTACCGCTTATACTGGTTTTTCTATCTTCCTTGAAGCTATGCTACGAGCTGGAGATACTATTCCCTTTTCCCTTAATGAGTATCATATTCTGGATAATACTGACCATTCAGGCCGGAGTATATCTGATCCGGGTACACTCCATGATTAAAAATTACAGAGAATCGGCAACCGACGAATTTTCCAACAGAAAAGATATAGATAAATCATGGCTAGAGTGGTT
>JAEINM010000169.1 GCA_016342385.1 Spirochaetaceae bacterium
CATCATCAATAAAATTTTCTTCCCGGTTATCAGAAATCTGCCAGATGGGAGTATATTCTGCAATAGTAATATTTTGCTGTCCATTACCATTACCAAGATCTGAAATCAACTCAAAAGAAGTTGATCCATCATGTACTTTATTCCATTCATTCCCGGTAATCCATGGATTTAAATCGTTCCAGTCACCTTCAGCTTTTTCTCTATCATCAATATACAAATTAGCCCGCCAGACCATTTTCTTATCGTAGACTGCAAAAAAGTCAGCATTGGAAGGTTTTGCTACACTAGCATAAGGATCTTCAAAGCCGAAACATAGCAGTATGTCATCCCCTGGTCAAATATTGGATGTAGCTTTTAAAGCAAAGCCTGTTTGATCATCAAATACAGTAGTATTGTATTCAATACAATATTGTTCAGTACTTTTTGAAGGTATAAGAGGATTAAATGAAGCCAATTCAGTCATAGTACCGTCTTCAAAAACAGCATACAACTTAAACGATCCACCTTTGTTATTAATGATATTATCTGTAGCATTATTTTGACCATCATAATTTGCATCTAAGGGTGGTTTAATTACAACAAGTGCATCACCAGAATAAACCTCGCCACCTACTTCAACAGGGATATTTATCCCGACACTTTGAGTCTTTTCACCTGTATTTGGAATCCATCTCTGCCTGGAATCGTTAAAGAGTATGTCCACATCTGCTTTCGAGATGCTTTTCCCTACAAAAGAAAGAGATATTTGGGATACTATTTCATCTATGACAAAATTTTTCTGTTCTATATGCAATGTACCAGGACCCGATCTAAATAAATCATCAAAACCTATAGTATATGATATTGGATTCCGCATGCTGGAATAAATTTCTTTTAGCCAAAGAGAACTAATATCACCACTTATTAAAGAATCTATACTATCAAATGGTCTACAATCAGCTATATAAGAATTATTCTCATCTTGAAATTTAAAATAGCCGATCCCTGTTCTTTATTTCTTTATTCAGTATCTTCTCTTTCCCTGAAAAATATAATCGGAGCATATACGTCAAATGGAATGTTATTCAGTTCGAAGAACATATCCCGATCAACGGAAATTGAATAAGTATTGAAGCTCAGATTATCCGGTAGCAGTGTGCTTCCATTTCCATTGCTGTTGTTTCTTCCTTTTCCACCACTTTCGGATTCCTTTTCAAGAAAACCATTATCTAGCCAATAGTCGCTCTGTTCTTCTTCTGAATAGACCAGGATTTCCAGACTTTTCAGTGCTTTAAACGACAGATTGAATCCGTATTCTCCTATAGATTGCAACTGCAGGGCATGATACCCATTATCTGAAGCTTCAGAGGTTAAAAAGATTCCAGCGTCATCGGTATAAATAAAATCTTCCACATCGGGGTACATATTATAGGCAAAACTATCCTCTGTAGGAGTTAAAACAATTCCGTTTGCCAGTGGCTCAATATCCTGTTTCATCAGGGAAACAAGCTCTTCAGATCCGTCTTCGTTCAATCTGAATATAGTGAAGCTCCCCGGTTCATTTGTTGAGAATCCCCGGAGTTCATAGCCTTTCAACAGTCTGGTTTTCACGCCATTTGTAAGATTATATCTGATCAGAAAATCTTCACTTTCTTCTGTAACAATATAGAAAAGTTCATTTTCAACAATTTCCGGGGATCTTCCAGGTTATGAATGACAGATACCGGGTGCTCAGGATCTGACGTTTCCAGAATGAGGACATCTCCATTAAAGGAATAATCAAGAATCTCATACATGTTTCTGGAACTAATATAGATTTTTTTTATGTCGCCTTCACCCAATTCCATTATTGACTGGCTGTCATCATCACTTTCAATAAAGGAAATTGAATCTCCATTTATCTTAAGGCTATTAATCTGATTTGATGTTTCATAGAGGATTTCACTGTAATCTTCAGTCAGATCATAACAGACAATTGCTGTAGAATACCCGGTCTCATAGGTCCAGTACAGTTTATCAGATTGGATGATAAGATCCCTGTTGATCCCATAATTGCTGAGCATACGGCCGTTCTGGTGAGTTTCATCAGTTGTGTATAGAAAAATATTCTGGTCATACCCTTCCTTCTCTACAGTTAGTATAAAATCAGTTCCCGCCTGAATGTCTATGCGGTCTGCTTTTTTTGCTGAGAGTTTTGTACTTTTGCTGAATATAACTCCCGGTTCACTTTCGAGATCTTTAATATATATATGGCTTTCGCCGGTTCCTTTTAAGTACATAATATTGTCATTAGCGATTACATACCCTTCAACGTTTTCGAAATCTCCGGGAATAACCGTGGTTTTATGAGAAAGGACATTGTATTTTGTATCAACGGTAAGATTCTGTATCTGAACCATTTCTGTATTATCCAGATTATCTTTCGAATACCACTGGAGAGAGTAAGTCCCTGAAGGTAATTCGAAGGCACTGGTGAACTCGGTCCATGGAGCATCATCAGAAATTCTGAAATATGTGTTATTCACACCGGAATAGGTATCAGCGCTGATGAAGGCAATTTTTTCCGATTCATAAATATAGAGTGAATCATCAATTTCAAGATGTGTATCTCTGTCAAATGCCAGAATTGTTTCTGGAGAGCTATTATCAATCGTCAGCTCATAATAGTTATCGGCCTCAATATTACCCACTTCATCTACGGCATAATAGGTAATGATATGTCTGCCCTCATCCTCAAGCTGAATATAAGCACCCTCTGTGTATTCCAGGAATGTAATCCCGTCCAGTGAATAATATACTGACTGAACACCGGAAGCATAAGAATCGAACTGTCCGAGAATGTCTTCAGCTGTAAAGCTTATCCTCGTATCACTGGTGTAATAATCCATACCATCAGCTGAATAGGGCTCAACAGAAGTCACGAGACTTGTAACGGGCGGAGTAATGTCCGGTATTGGTGTTATTATGACTTCACTCTTTGTCACTTCAGTATTTCCGAGGTTATCAATGCTGTAATAATTTATGATGTGTGTTCCCTCTTCTCTGAATATAAAGGGGAATTCACTTTTCAGTTCACCATCTATTTCGACAATTGTCTCTGAAACACCGCTTTTAGCATCGGCAGACTGAAATGTGAACTCATATCGGGAATCGGCATATAATTCACCGTCGATGTCGACGAGGGACATATTACTGCTCATGAATGTTACAGGAGCAGTGTCATCAATCGAGATGTTCAGTACTTCTGCATCAGAGGCCCAGCCGAGGTTGTCTTCCGCATAATAGGCCAGTGTCAGCTCAGTTTCTTCATCCCATGAAAAATCATCTGCCTCTTCAATGAACTCCTCTCCGTTTAAGCTGGTCCGGATTGCCTTGACTCCCGCGAAATTATCTTCGGCTGTCAGGCTGAGAACAGAACCGCTCGTAGTATAAACAGTTTCATCATCTGTATATGCAACTTTAGAAAACTGGACATTTACTACAGGAGCCAGAGAGTCTACTGCTATCATCATTGGAGTTGATGCTTCTGTGTTTCCGATATTATCGACTGCATAAAACTCATATTCTACCGGGATTTCATCTGATATTGTAAAAGGCTGGTCATATATTCGCTGATCTTCATTCTCGACAATATATGTTGCTTCCAATCCGGAGCTTTTCCCGTCAGTCAGAGGATCAATTGATGTCAGAGTCAATTCGGAAGCTTCTTTTAGTGCAATGATATTCCGCTGATGGCTTTCATAATAAGGTTTATCGATTGAATAAAAGGTCTGCGGTGGGGCCAGATCGATAAAAAGAGGACCGTAATACGTTTCAGTCTCATTCCCTACGTTATCTGTCGCTTTATAGCTTAAATCAATCTCCCCATCTTTTAAGAGATTAAATTCATCTGTGTAGGATATCCAGTTAGAATCGCCGAGATTATACTTAATCGATCGTATACCGGATTCACTATCAGTTCCGGTTATTGTAAAAAGGCTCTCATAGGCTATAAAAGTATCTCCATTGCTGGAATACACAGGTTCTGAAATCAGGCATGAAGCATCGGGTGCTGCCGTATCGACTGAAATCGAGTAACTGTTGGCCTCTTCGATGTTATTTAAATTGTCAATTGCCCTGTAGAGGATGTTGTAGTTCCCAGACTCACTCAATACTAGTGGTCCTGAAAAATCAGTCCACAAAGATCCCCCGTCAGTGGAATATTGAATGGAACTTACAGTTGAATGGATATCATCGGGGACGGCTGTAAAATAGATTTCATTTGTTCCCGAAATATACTGGTTACCATTATTCAGGAAGGGTTCATCGGTGAAAATGATGGAAGAAACCGGAGCATTGTTATCTATTACAATGGAAGTATCAGCAGTTGTCACATTCCCGGCTTTATCGCGAACAACAACAGCTAAATTCCCGTTGTGGATTCCATTCCCTACAGAGGCAGAATCCCAGTTTACAGTAATATTTCCATCAGAAAAATCACTCTGATCGGAGATATCGACCATAGCTCCCTGTGTGTTTATATAATATAAGGAATATGAGTCAAACTCACTATCATCGGTCATTTCCAGATCTATAGCTGTATTTCCATGAACAACCTGTCCTGCAGCCGGTGAATTGAAAACCACCTGGGGAGCTGTTATATCGAAAATAATGTCGTGATTCGATACTGCTGTATTGCCAGCTTTATCGATAGCGAAGACCTGCAGCTGATAGTCACCCTCTGCATATCTGGTTGGATCTATGGATATCGATTGAAAACTTTCGGGATCCGCACTGTCTGATAGTTCCTTATTGAAATTATCTCCGCCGATTAATGATACAGAGATATTTTTTGTATTTTCTTCTGTAACGACAAAATTCAGTATTATGTCATCTTCTGTGTTGATGTATTTATCGAAATCTGTAATGGATATCGTCGGGCTGGTATTATCCAGGGTAAAGGAGACACTGTGCTCCTCAGCCGAAAATGTATCATGACTTGTGCTGATTACCAGGTCATAGCTGCCGTCAGCAAGACCTGTTGTACTGAGCTGAAATTCTTCTTCTGATTTCAGATTTCCGAGGTTCTGAGTCTGTACAATATTCCCGGTTACATCGCCTATATCCAGTGTTACATCACATTCTGTTTCCAGGTCGAATGAGACCTTTAGAGGCTCTATTTCAGATACAAAATCGTCTGATATTGTAAGACTGTTTATTATGCTTTCGTATTCACGGGTTAGTATGAACTCATCACTGCGTTTATTACCGGCTTTATCCCAGGCTTCCAGCCTGACTGTGTTGGGAACGCCTTCTGCGGCATCGAGGATGTTGAAATTAAACAAATCACCTTTTTTGTTTATTCCATTAATTTCAGAGAGTATTCTGGGTTCATCATCAGCGGATTGTATACTTAATACGTAATAATCTATGTAAGTATCAGAAGCAATACCTTTGATAGAAAAATTCCCACCAGCCACATATCCTTCTGTTGATGGAGAAAGGAATTCTGCTGTTAGATTTGTACCTTGAGGAATCTCGAAAAGTTCAATTTTTTTTACATTTAAAATATCATCTGCTGATGACAACCATGACATTATTAAATCTTCATCTCCGAATTCTGCAAGATCAAGCTCTAGAGATGTTATATCATTTATTTCGCCTATCCTTATTACATTTTCTGAAGGTATACCATTAACATCAATCTTTTGAGTGTATACATTAAAAGGACCTTCTTCAGCTATTCCTGTAAGCCAGGTTACAATATATCCACCTTTATATTCAGTAATACCAGAACTATAAACTAAATCTTCAACTGCATTGACTTTTATCTCATTTCCTATAGGAAGACCACTGTTATCATATCTTTTAGTGTATAAACTGATTCCTTCTCCATCAGGTGATCCCCAGTTTATAATAAAACCATCGCTAGTGTCGGCTAAAGATGAACTGATGGTTGTAGCACTGTAAGTTTCAGCACTATTGACCTGGATTTTGCTTCCAAGGGGATTTCCATTTCCATCATATCTCTGGGCAAAGACACAATAATTGCCGTACTGATCATAATCCTGCCAGGAAATAACGAAGCCATTACCAATAGCGATTATTTCTGTATTAAAATCAACAATATTACCACTAGAGATATTATTTACTCGATCAACTCCACTAATTGGGTTCCCTAAATTATCAAAAGTTTGGACTTCTGCAATGCCATTTATTGAAGATTCCCAAACTACAGCAAAACCATCAGAAATTTCGCATATGCTATAGTTGCTCAAATCTGATGGTCCAAAACTTCCATGAATCAGAAACTTTCCACCCAACTTATTCCAGTTTTCATCAAATCTTTGAGCTTCTACAGTTGCAGTTATTACACTAGACATATTGGTAAGTATTGGGAGCCATGTCACAATGTAGCCTTCATCTATTTTAATGATTGATGGAGAATTCACGAAAAGGCGATCGTGTCTCATACCAGTACCATACAATTCACTAATTATAATTTCATCACCTTGCTTATTTCCTGCGAGATCAAACCTTTGAGCATAAATTTTATGATCATCGTAGTAACCATAAATATTTATCCATACTGCAACAAAACCATCATCGTAAGATAATATTGTTGAACTTTCGCGATTAAATGGTGTATATGGATAATCCACATAATTGAGTCCAGATGTGTTAATCTGGAAAAGCATAGACTCAAATGCAGTTTCTTCGCTACTGGATTCAATCAATCTATTATTATCAACAATCACGAAAAGTCTTTCAGTAGCTATATTCCCGAACAAATCTTCTGCTTCAAAAGAGACCTGATATCTCCCATCGGGAACATAGCCACCAGATGAATAATCTCCATTCCAGGTATGTGTCAGGGAAGAGCCTGCATAAAGTGTTTCAGCTGTTGTTAAAGTTTTAATAACTGTAGAAGAACTATCTGTTACTGAAGAATCTATAAGAGCTTCCTCATTGCTGCTGATTTCAAATGTTACATTATCCTGTTTATCAATACTGGAAATTTCATCCGGGGAGATATAGTAAACATCCTGGTCATTTAGAAATGAAATAACCGGAGCTGTAGTATCCAGTATAAATGAAGCTCCTATATCAGACAGATTTTCACCGGCTTCCGGCTGAGAAACTGATACAGAAAACCGATATTGTCCATCAGCAACTCTTCTCCCGTCATTTCCATTTCCATCCCACTGGATGGTCTGTTCTTCAGGTGCGACCTGCTGATTCGCTTTTATGACCCGAACTACATCATCATTTTCATCGAGTACCCGGGTAGTAATATACGCCCTCTCGCTTAAATTAAAGGTCGATTCCATCTCTCTAATAGTAGAATTGTTCGGATTAAATCCCGTCATGGTGTTACTGATACTATCCAGCTCCAGAGGTTTTGTATCTAATAGAAACGTTTCCGATTTTCTGCTGTAAATATTGGAAACGGTCTCAAATTCTATAGGAGCCACATCAAAATAGATATTGTAATAGCCATCTGCCGGAATCGCTCCAAGCTGATTCTGTAATAATGTGAAGTCATAGACACCTCCTGATATTACAGATTCACTAAGTATATTTAATGTCCCATAGGGCTCTAATTGATCTTGTGATATAGTGCTTATGCGAAGTACAGAATCTCCTGTTACAGAAAATTCATAATCAATTTGAGGGGAAGAATGATTAATGACATAGGTTCCCGGATCATTTACAGTAATTTCCGGTGCTGATTTTATCTGTAAATTTTGAGTGTCTACCAGTTGGTTATTCAAGTAAAATTCAATTTGATAAGAACCATAGGGAACATCACTTCCAGTCTTATCATTTCCATCCCAAATATTTGAAAATGACTGATTTTTCCCAAGATAGTAATCTTCTACAATATTGTAGGTTTCACCATTAGCTGTTGCTTTTATATCTAATCTACCACCCCGACCGACGGCATGGAGGTCTATTTCTAATCCCTCATATTCCCAACCAACTAATCCGGGATATAAATAGTCCTGACTTAAGGATATTCCGGCTAGAGTATTCTGAGTTGCATAGGCATAAAATCCCCAAGGATAGGTAATCAGGAAGTTGGAACCACTGGGATAACAGAATATATCTGCTATGTCAGCTGTAATCGGTCTTGCTGGATTGCTATCCTCCCAGGAGCAGAGATAATCGAGGTTCTGATCAAATAT
>JAEINM010000170.1 GCA_016342385.1 Spirochaetaceae bacterium
TTTCAGAGGGATTCCCTATTCCCGATAGGACACCAGTTTCCTGATAGGAAATCAGGGCATGGAACATGGGAATAGTAAGTCCGTTACAGCTTTTATACAATGAGAAAATTTCATCATCTTTTAAATGAAGATCAAAAAAAGCAGACTCTATACGCTTTTGTAGATCATCTATGGAATAGGGTTTGAAATGAATAGTCCTGGTTTTCAGTTCGGAGAGAGAATTTATCCATCGTAGATCACTACTGGTGCAGATGGGAAGCAATCCATCTGTCTTCACAAATTTTTTAAAAACATTATTGAGAATCTGCAGACTGGGAGATTTCCAGGAATTCATATTTTTACAGATTATAATGGGGAGTAGAGAATTTTCCTTTCTGATTTTGATATAGGCTTTGATATACAGAGAATAAAGATAAATAAAATCCTTATTGATATAATCGCTGCACTGTTCTGCATTCCAGGAATTTTTAAATAGTTTTAATTCGGAAGACATAACCCGCCACTGATCAAGTTCTCCAATATCCAGATAACGGGAAACATTTTCTTCTATTTCACTGTTAATGCTCCAGATAAAGGGATCAAGAGGATTTTCACTTAAACTGCTGCTGAGAAATAAAAGAGGCACTGTTTCATTTATACAGATACTTTTAAGAGCCTCGTCGAGATTATATCCCTTCCCGAGATGAAGAGGCCCGCTTATATGTAAAATAGCCTTTTCCGCAAGAGGTTTTCCTATGGCATTGACAGCATCAATAATGCTTTCAATATGAGCTTCTCTTCGGCAGAACCTTTTCAGCCGTTCCTCTGTACCCGGCGTCTCCTCCTTCTGTTCATAGATCTGTTTTAAGCCTTTATTTTCTTTAATGAAAACATGTTTTTCAAAAATGTTCTTGCGGTCTTCGAGTAACCAGATACTGTTTTCCAGGGGTATCTGGTAAAGCAAATCGCGAAGTTTCTTTTCCAGGTTTTCATCACTATCACTTGAATCAGAAACAATAATAGAAAATCCATAGAGTTTATCCGATAAATCACTGAGCAGTGTATATATCTTAAATGTTGTATTAATGACTGTGAACGATGTTTCTCTGAATGTTGAATAGAAACAGTAAAGTCCCCTAAGGCTTGGGTGGGGCTCTCCTCCGGAAGTTGAAACGATCTGGGCAATCTCTCTGGAAAGAGGCTCTATCACTTCAGGGATAATTTTTTTTAACTGCTTATAATTTGTAATTTCAACCTGCAGATAAAACATTGATTGAACTCTCCATAAAAATTGATTATAAATTGATATATATGCAACACATATTATTAAATAATAAAAAATACAAACATATCAACTTCAATATAAACAGCAGATCTGATCTCAGTTTCATTTTAAAAAAAATAAATGAAATGGAAATTCCCGGCCTTAAAATTGAAAAGGATCTATTTATTCATTCCATTATAGAACTGATAAACAATTCCATCTGCGCTCATATTGAAAAAAACATTGCAGAACCGGTTAAAATCAGATTCTCCATAGAAAATGAAGATCTCCATATAACAATAGTCGATAAAGGAAAAGGCTTTAATACGAAGGTTCTCCCTTTTGATTTAAACGCCCCGGTAACCGCTATTGATATTAACGGCAAAAACTTCCAGATTTACAGAGAAAAATCCAATTACAAACGCTTTGGTACAGGAATATTTACGGCAAAAAAAACTTTTGATGATTTTGAACTCTATTTTTTTAATCATGCCGGAGAATCAGTTACCAATGATTCTGAAGAAAAAGAGGGCACTATTGTCAAATTAACACTAAAGAACAGATGATAAATCAATTCTTCCTTGACGGTAACTTTTAAGAAATGGTAGAATCCTTTAAAATAGATACCGTGGACATCAGCCTACTATTCTCAGGTAGCAAAAGCAAATTAGAAACAAATGAGGATATCAATTTGGAATTAAAAATCATGAAAAGCAATGACATTTATATCATAGATGTAAATGGTGAGATGGATCTGTACAACTCATATAAACTTAAAGATCTAGTCATTAAAATGCTTGATAAGAAAGTTAATAAATTTATTATTAACCTGAATAATGTTGAGTATATAGATTCTAGTGGAATCGGAGCTTTAATTTTTATTTGTTCTACTCTTAAAAAAAGCAACCTCAATTTATATATCAGCAATATTCGGGGATCTGTTAAAAAAGTCATAGAACTGACGAAATTGACAGGATATCTTCCTCTTGTAGGGACCGTGCAGGAAGCACTGGAATTATTAAAAAATGTTTAATTAAGGTGAAAATATGTCTAAAATGATATTACAAGATAACAAACATAAACTATTTAATACAGATAAAATGTTCTATAAAGAGTTCCCCAGCGACTTTAGACAGATCAGATATTTCACATTGCTGATTGTACAGAAAGCTCCACCGGAAATTCAGGAATTAAACCTTCTTGAACAGCAGATAAGTGAACTGATAAAAAATGCCGTCAAGCATGGAAATAAAAGCAACCCAGAGAAAAAGATTAAAGTCTGGTACTATTTTTCTCAGGAAGAGACAAGACTGATTGTCGAAGATGAAGGAAAAGGATTCACCAAAATTGATGAATGGAATGAGTTTAATTCTAAAAGACAGGATTGTCTCAAAAACAACGATTTCGAAAAATTGGGAGATTATGTAGCCTATACTACAGAAGAGAGTGATTATCACGATGGGGGAAATGCCATGTTCGCCGCACTGGAGTTCTGGAATGAAGGTGTAGTATTTAACAAAAAAGCAAACTGTGTTGCTGTTGGTAAAACATATCCGAAAAAGCAAAAAGGGATCACAATTGGTGAATAACTGAAAAAACCGGCTAAAGGCCGGTTTTTTTATCTCAAATAATTTCCAAAAATGGGAGGTTTTACTGTAGGAGCCCACTTCTCTGTGGTAAGGTTATTTCTATCTGATCTAAGATCAATTTCAAGACCGGAGATAAGCCATTCCCGGTTTTTTGTCTTTATTAAATAAATGTTAGCCGATAAATTTTCCGGTTTAAGAAAGGCTTTTAAAGATGCTCTTTCCCCCGTTATTTGCGGTTTCCCGAATATACATTGCTCAATTGTCAATTTTTTATTTATAAAATAATTGTAATATTCAACTATTTCCAGCTTCATCTGAGGATCTAGATATTGAATCGCCAGATTTTCATCGCCAATAGAATCAAATAGAATATCACAAGTGTCTATAATCCTCCTCTCTGCTTCGGTTGCTGTTATTGCTGCATATAATGGTCCCAGATCAAATCCTTCTGCCAGAATAAAACCTTCAGATTTCAGGGATAAAAGGTCTGTTCTACCACTGAAGAAAAAATTTTCATTGGGATTGACTATCTGTTCTTCTACTGGTTGCGGATTCTCCCGACTCTCCAGATTCAGTTCCTGCCTTTTTACATCTGGACTATTGACCTGAACATTTAATTCCACACTTTTTTCTTCAGTAAAAGTAGTTTCTCCCTTATCATCATTGTTAGGAGAATTATCCTTCTTACAGGATATAAAAACTGAGACCAGAACACAGAGGATTATAATAATAAATCTATACATATAGAGTTATTATGAACTGTTACCATTTATACAGTCAAGAAAGGGGGGACTGGTAATTTCCAGTAATGACTTTTATTATAGAAAAAGGGAGTACTATATGCGTTCTGAGATTCTGAATTACCTTGATAATAAATTTACAGTTCCCGTAAGAGATCCCTTATGGAAACATATATACATGACAAAAGGTCACAGGGAGATTATCAATCATGAAGATTTCAGATTTCTCGACGGATTACGACAATTGGGACCGGCCAGCAATCTATATCCCGGTGCTATTCACACTCGATTAAACCATAGTATAGGAGTCTTCTATCTTGCCAGACAGATGATAAAAGCCATCATAACGTCCAGAGAATGTCCTCCGCTAACTCTCGATGGAGTCAAAGCTTTTCTCTGCGCCGCTTTACTACACGATCTAGGACATTTTCCTCATGCTCATGCCCTGCAGGATTTTCCTTTAAAAGATCATGAAGAATTATCCGCATTAATAATCAGAAATGGATCTATTAGAAAAGTGATTGCTGATTCTGCCGGAACTGATCCCGAAATGACCGCCGCCATTATAGATAAAAAAAGTGATTCAAAAGGTGACCGTGAAATTATTTTCTTCCGCAACCTTCTCTCCTCTCCTGTAGATCCCGATAAACTGGATTATTTAAATAGAGATGCCTATTTCTGCGGCGTCCCCTATGGCATACAGGATATAGACTTTGTCATTTCTCAGATTTACCCCACAAAAGATGGTATCGCCATAAGCAAAAAAGGGACTTCCGCTCTGGAAAATGTTCTGTTCTCGAAATATCTGATGTATAAATCGGTCTACTGGCACAAATCTGTCAGGATTTCCACAGCTTTAATTAGAAAAGCTATATCCGAAGCCTTAAAAAACAATCTTATTGATAAAGAGATACTCTATCGAATGAATGATCATGATTTTCATAAATTCTGTTCTGACAGTAATGAGGAAGCTCTCAGCCTGGTGACAAGGGCAGAATCTCCCTGGCAGTATAAAGTTATTGAAGACGTCTGTTTTGACAAGACATCAGAACTCCATGAAAAACTAACAGATCAGAATTATAAAATCTCCTATGAAAAAGAACTGAACAAGCAAATCAGTGAAGAATTATCTGTTCAGTTGGGAAAATATGATGTTCTGATTGATATCCCTTCGAAAATATCCTTTGAATTACCCTTTGAATCTGAAACAGTATTTACAAGACCGGTTGTTGATGGATTTACCGAATCCCTAAGAAGAATCAGATTGATCGTTCCCCAGGAAACAGCAAAAGTAATTGAGAATAAACAGATGAGGATAAATACTTTATAGAGATTTATTCTGAAAATAAATCACCGAGATCTTCAATTTTAAGGACACTCTCACCTTCTTTATTCTCATCATTCTCTCTGGCTTTCAAAGTCAGATAATTATTATTGTAAACATGGGAAAGTCTGAAGATATCATCATTTCTGTACCTCATCGGAATATCCACTTCCAGATTGTAATCTCGGTCTCTCATCCCTTTCAACATGACAAAGACAGGATCAGAAATAGTCATAGCAAAATGAGGGCTATAAAAGAGCATAAGGGAGATGACAACGAAAACAATGATAAGAAGCAGCAGCATACCGGGAAGAGCTGCCTCAGAGTTCCGGAAACGGAGATCAAAAAAAACTTCTGTATGATTATAACGTATATACTGGAAATCTCCCGGTCCGAAACTGGAATTGTATTGATCATCTGTATAGCGGGAGTATACTGTTCGATTCTCATTTTTTATCAGGAGAATATCCTGACGGATTTTTGTAAGATCAAGATCCTGTGACTGATTTCTTTCAATTTTATCATTAATAAAGACGGCTGTCTTCAAAGGTGTTTCTTCATTGAGAACCATAGAGGGAGAAGGAATAAAAGTGCCGGAAAAAACAATAGACCCGACAAACATTATAGCAATAATGGTTACAACCACGGTGGAAATAATTCTTGTAAGGTGTCTTTGTGTCATAATAGAATCTATGGATTTTATATTCCGGAATATTTTAAGAACTCTCAGCATCCTCAAAATTCTGGCGACTCTTACGGCTTTAATAACTTTCAGAATATTGAGAACTCCTACACCACCGGCAAATGCGGCACCACTGAGGAGGAAATAAACAGAAGGGCCGGAATTAAACAGTAATAGAGGTACTGATGCGATAAAATCGATCCAGCCTCTTTTATGTAGTATATAATGACCCGTATCTCCTCTTACAATTGATGCAGTGTATCGTATGAGGAATTCTATAGTAAAGAACAAATCGAAACCAAATCCTACATAAAGCAGAATTTTTCTCAAATTCCAGTCCCAGATCAGATAGGCCGCCAGATCTTCAACAAATGTAAAAACGATGACCAGAGCTATAGCGATCATGACCAGGGTTTCAAAAAACTGCTTTATGATTTTCATATTCTACCTACCAGCCGTTCTCAACGGAAATATTGTATAATTCACTCAGCATATCTTTATCGAATCCATTAAAGCGGAAATTTTTTTTTGCAATACTGAACCAGCTGCTGTCCGGAGAAACAGCCCCTCGGTCAACTTTCATAGCCGGTCTGTAAGAGATGCCCATTGAAGAAAACAGCGAAGCTATTCTGGCGGAAGCTTCAATATTTCTGTTATCGAGAAAAGATAGATTACTGTTTATACCACTGCAGATGACAGGTTCCGGAACCAGATTCAGCTCTTCTTTTAATCCCTCTATCAATTTCTGAATATAATGAGTCTGAATCATGGAAGAACTCGAATCCCTTCCGGAGACTTTACCTGGAGCTTCCATCAGATGTACCGCCGGTTTTAGCAGCATTGATAAGGAGATAAGATCCTTCAGGTCTGATTGTGCCATTCTCAACCTCTGAACTTTAGTCAATTCAAAAAGGACATACTTTCTTCTATCAAAAACAGGAGCCAGATATTTTGCGGGGAGTCCTGAAGTGATGGCTCGATGAGGACCTGTAAGATTCCTTCTGGTAACAGGTCTTTTTACCATTTTTTGTAAAAATGTAAACAACTGAAACCGTATACCCTCTTCATTGAAGTCTCCAGCCCCCATAAAGGAAAAAAAAGAATAGTTGAGTTTTTCATAGATTATGGTTCTCAGCTCGGGGATCAGTTGGGTATCGGTAATCTGAAAAAGACTTGTGAGCAGAATATTATTGACTTCCAATAGATTCCTTCCGGGGAAAAAGGCCGGGGAACTGAGAGTCGGAAAGAGTGTATTTCCATTGATATGGAGAAACTGAATAATCTGTTCCTCTTTCTGAAGGGCTGATAGATCATTCAGAGTGGGATTAAGGAGAAGTTTATTAATAAACTGTTTTGCTTTTTCGTTTTCTGTTACCATATTATTTAAATTGTATTTGCACCATTCCTATTTAAAGTAAATAATAATACACAGTGAAATATTTTACATTTTTTTTTTCAGTAATAGTACTCATTTTTCTTTATAGTTCGCCCCTAACCGCACGGGAACAGTCTTCTGAAGGACAGGAAGAAGCCCCTGAGGCCTTGTGGGATGTGAAAATTGGAGATAAAGAGGTTGATCTTTATCTGTCGGGATATTGGAAAATTGGGATAATGGGCGGTTTGTCTGTTGAATCGGGACCCAAAGGGATTATTTTCCCTGCAGCATTTCCCGGTTTGACTGATTTTAAATTTTATCAGGAACCGGATCTCACTATCTCTCTCTGGCTGATGAACCGCTATTATCTGGAAACTTCATTTCTGGAAGGTTTTGATAAGAACACTTATGCTATGGGATATCGGGGAATGGAAGGGGAACCTGTTCAGTCGGTGAGAATCGGAAATTCCGATATATATATCGATGAGTACAAAGGGATCAGTGTTCCGGCTCCCCAATATAATACTCCGGGAATTAGTGCTTCCTTTCAATCAGAGATCTCCACACATGATATACTCATCCGGTATGATCCGACCAGTGAACATAAAAAAGTATTTCTCGGTGAATATGAAATAACAGAAGAGGTTATAGAAATAGGGAATTACAACCGCGGACAGTATTTTATTCTTCCTGAAAGTGACCTTGATTTTATTGATGTTTTAATCGCCGATAAAAAAGGGATCTTTTCCGGTAGTGATGGTAAAAAATATCGGAAAGTTCGGGAAAATGAAATGTTTCATTCTCTTTCTGACGGTACGATCTCATTTTTTCAAGCTTCAGAAACAGATGTTCTGGTTTATTATGAAAAATCGGGCAACGCGGTAGGAGAAACTACTGTTTCAGGATTTATTACTCCTCTTGTCAATGGGGAACCTGATCCCGATGGAGCCTCTCCGGAATTTAGCTGGACTGAAAATGATACATGGCATACAGGAACATACGAGCAGAGCTGTTCAATCACTATAAATTCCCGGAAATACCTGAAAGTTTATAATCCGGGTAAATTCGGCCCTTTTGAGCTTTGTAATTTATATTCCATCAATACGCCCTTACCTCCTGATTTATGGAGAACTGAAATATTTCTGGCCGACAGCAGTCAGATTAAAGCCTCTGATTATGAGAACTATA
>JAEINM010000171.1 GCA_016342385.1 Spirochaetaceae bacterium
CCCAATTATTAAATGGACATAAATGCTCCTATCTTTATTCCATCACCAGAGTCGATCTCAATACAATCATTTTGCATGAAAATATAATAGAGCAAGAGGAACAGAACCACACCTCGAGGAACTGGATTTTTTCCAATAATCACAAGTGGGTCATTTCGGGTGCTGAAAAAAACGGTCTTATGCTCGATAAAGGCTCTGCTGATATCGAGTTGTCTGATGCCTTTTCCCGACTGGGAAATCCTGACTATAAGAACCGGAACTCTCTGGATATCCCCATTACCAATATACGAAAAGGGATAATCTCTTTTGATTTTGCCAAGAGAAAAATAAACAATCTGGCCCTACTGATAACAGCTTCAGTTTTAATGTGCGGATTTTTTACGGCTCTAATATTTAATAGTTTCGGATATAGCCGTATGTCGGAAATTGTCAATAGTCTGGATCGGTCAATAGACTCTGCTACAGATGAAAATAAAGAGTCAATCGGTGAATTATCCCGCGTTATTCAGGATGTTCAGGGAGAATTGACAGCTCTTCAGGATTCTGTAGCACAGGAGAAAGAGGCTTTTTTCTTCAGCAGGCAGAACACTGCTTCCAATATCCGCAGAATGTCCGATGAACTGCCCATGAAATATTATTCAAGAAAAAAAGCCTATGAGTTTATTGCTGTCAGAGTTGAATCAGCCGCCACTTATGGTGATCTGATCTATCAGGTCTCCCGTCTGCCTCAGAATGAAGAGCAGGCGGAAACCCTTCTGGCCACAGATATCAATAATGTTAAAACTCTCGATTCCTATAAAATGATTTTTTCTAATCTTGTTTATCCCGTCCGACTGGACAGTAGAGTGAATGATGGAAAGAGTTTCATGATTTCCAGTGTTTTTATGGAACAGCGTCTCAATCCCATCGGGACGGGTGGTGTCAGACCTCATTTTGCCGTGGATATTATAAATATCAACAATATTATTAACATCACTCCGGAGAATCAGATTGTTAGAGCTCCCGGACATCCCGGAAGTATTGTCAGTATTGCCGAAGGGACTATTAGGGATATACACTATGATTCTGTCTATGGATGGAATGTTGAAGTTGAACACATTATGACTGATGAAATTCTCGATAAATACCCCGATTCTCTGAAATGGACCTCTTTTTATGCCCATATGAATAAACCCACAGGCTGGGAAGAGGGTGATGAGGTTAGACAGAATGAGAAAATCGGGGATATTGGTGAAGCCGGACGTTCGACGGGCCCCCATCTTCATTTCGAAATAAGAATTTATAGGCATGGTGGTGAGGAATCGGGAGAAATGGGGCATTACGATAAAATAAATCCCATGATAGAAAAGAGTGATAAGCTCAAGGAATAAAATTTAGAAGAATTTGTCTTCAACGAAATGTCTTTTTCAATTCTTCTATAACAAGATATACAATAGGGCAGATTCTGTAGTTTTCGAGGGTCGGTTTCAGGTATTTTCGCATATTTCTTCTGTCTGTGTGGGGGTAATCCCTACAGGCGGCCGGTCTGTCTTCATAGACTATGCAGTAGTTTTTTTTATCAATAAAAGGGCAGGGGAGTTCCTTGAAAATCATATCCCCCTCTTCATCGGTCACAAGATAATTTTCTACAAATTGACCTGTTTTCATTTTCATGCTTTTTGAGAGCCTGCTGATATCTCTGTTTTTTAGTAATGGCCCCGTCCCCCGGCAGCAGTTTGCACAGTCCAGACAATTTATTTCACCGGCAAAAAGGGTGTGAAATTTCCCACATAAGGCATCCAGTTCAGATGATTTAACTTTTTTTAGCAGCCTAATGAATTTCTTTGTATCATTGAAACGGCTCTTTCCCCTATTTATAATGGTTTGGTACTTTTCAATCATTAATTAAGAGGTACCACATTGAAGAAACAACTTCGTTTCCCCGTATGACAAGCCACTCCTCCAATCTGCCTGACTTTTAGAAGAATGGAATCGAGATCACAATCGAGACGAATCTCTATAATCTCCTGCAGATTTCCCGAAGTCTCTCCTTTTTTCCACAACTCGTTTCTACTTCGTGAATAATATACAGCATAACCGCATTTGAGAGTTTCCTCCCATGATTCTTCATTCATATAGGCCTGCATGAGTATCTCTCCGGTTTCAAAGTCCTGAGCTATAGCAGGCAGCAGACCTTTTGATTTAGTAAAATCCGGTTTCATCGTTTTTCTCTCCTTCCCTTAGTAAGACGGTCACTTCGTATAGACGTTACTTCGTATAGACGTTACTTCGTATAGACGGGTTTCAAACCCGTCTTTACAAAGTGCCTAGACCGGGATCCATCTCCCTTTTTCCAGTTTAAGACCGTAGGTGTTTTTCAGTTTTTTCACAAGTCCTTTATTCAGTTCTGTAGCTGTGCTTTTCAGGTCCTCATTAATTGATTCTCCCAGTTCCAGACCACTGGTCATCAGGTTTTCCATTATTGTCTTTGCCGCAAGAAAACGCTCATATTTGTTGATGGCAAAAATGAGAATATCATCAAGTAGTCCTATGACTTCCCAGGTAACCTGTTCAGCTTGTGAATATTTCCCCGCATCTTTGTCCTGGTCGCTAAAACGCATAGGTAGTGAATTAATAATCCAATCGATATTATTTACCAGGTACTCCAGGTTGAACAGCCCGGTTGCGCAGTTGAACAGTATAGACGTCCCTTGCCGCTCTGCTTCTTCGACTGCTTTATTATCGATGGCAACTCCCAGGTCAGCACAGTTTAAATGACCTCTTTCATCTCGTATAAGAATCCCGCCCTTAACATCTACAGGAGTTTTATAGGAGAAATCAAATCCCGCCGGTTTTCCACTTAAAGCCAGAATGGCAAGACTGACAGGTTCGGGCGTATAGCCGATATTATCGACATTCCCAATTGAGATAAATCGGACACCCGATTGGTATAAGTCTGTAAAAACTTTCTTTAATGTGATAAAACACTGACCGTGACCTCCGGGAATAGGCAGGAGGCTGCCATCGGAAGTTTCAAAAAGAGTTTTTTTCTCTCCTGCACAGCTTTGAGTGAAGGCAGCCAGTAATGGCTGAATCCCTGTTTTTACCCGGCAGATATTATTGTCTTTTTTTTCTATAAGATCTTTCAGGTAGGGACTGTTTTCATATTTTTTATAGGTTTTGCCTATGGATTCATCATTGAAGTAGCTGGTCATCTGAAACATGGAAGGGCAGTCATTTATCAGGAGAGCTCTCATTTTAAGTTCTATAAATGAAGGTCCGACTGTACCGTCAGGATTGATAAAGGCGGGAGTTATTCCTTTGGCTCTTCCCCGGGAGGCCTCTGACAACAGTTCAAATGGTTCTCTTAACTGATCAAACAGGTCGGGATTGAATGATCTGTTTTTTTTGGAATCCGCGTATGATGTAGCAGACCCTCCGTTGAGAATACCGAAAGAATAGCAGGACATTAATTGTTTCCCGATTTCAGTGAGTTCTTTTTCACTAAGAAGGACATCTTTATTTTCATCTGTAGACAACTGAGGCAAGGATATCCTGAATTTTTTGAGTTTTTCAGTCAGTTTTTGTGAGGGAATTGAATAGGATACTTCCCCAGTCATGTTTATAATTCTTTTATTATCAACGGGAGGAAATCCCTCTGCCTTTACAGCTTTAATATGATCAAAATCTCCTTTATTGTATTTAAGTAATATTTCCATAGTCAGGTGAGAGTCTATAATTGATTGTTCGAGTTTAATTTTTAATCTATCACTGATGTATTCTTCAGCCATGGTGGTATACTCCTTTTAGAACTTATGCTAACACAAATCTAATTCTTAGATAATTCTCTTTTTCTAGATATGATCCCTATTTTTTTCCCCTGAAGTCAACAATAGGGATACCACTTATGGTGCGGCTTCCATATTCATCGAAAAACTGTTTCAAGTCTAATCGGAATGTAGACAGACAACTGTTGTGGCATTTCCATGTAGTCGGTCGGATAAATCTGAATCCAGATTCAGATATGGGTCTTTATGTATAAATTTTACTCGTCAGACAAATCGTTTATCTGTATTTCAGGAACAGGGAAATCAATTAGAAATTTAGTGCCGTGACCGACGACGCTGATACAGCTGATTGTTCCTTTCCATATTTGAACAATCTGATTGTAAGCAATTTGCAAACCCAGACCGCTTCCCCCCTGTCCAATCTTGGTCGTGAAAAAGGGTTCAAATATTCTACTGATTATTTCCGGTTCGATTCCACTACCGTCGTCGGTATACTCTATGTGTACTGTTCCATTTCTAATAGAACACAGTATGCGGATCTTCCCTTCTACTTTATTTTCAAAACCGTGTAGTACAGAGTTGCCGATAAGGTTACTGAAAATTTGTGCTAAAGTGCCGGGTGGACCATATAGTTTGATCTCTTCGGGGCATATAATTTCGCAGCTGTGCTTCTTCTGTTTAAGCTGTGGATGAAGACTTGAAACAATGTCCTGCAGATACTCTCCAAGGAAGAATAAACGGGATCTTTCCTGGGATTGATCAACAGAAATCTTCTTGAAGCTTCGTATTAAGTCACCAGCTCTATGGAGATTGGTTTCGACCAGATGGAATTCTTCATTAAGAATCTCCATGAATTTATTAAACCGGGTACGTGATAAGGCCCCTTCTTTGATCAGCTTATTAATATCATTTATGCGTACTTTAATATCGCTTACAGCTGTAATCCCTATCCCGATAGGGGTATTTATCTCATGGGCAACTCCTGCGACAAGGGATCCAAGTGCAGCCATTTTTTCCGATTGAATGATTAATAGCTCAGCGCTCTTGCGCTCTTCCCATAGTTTTACTCCTTGAATGGCATTACTCATCAATAAGCTGACGGCATTGCTGATTTTACCTCCAGCTGTATCGGTAAAAAAAACCACAAAACCTAATATCTCTTTTTTTGAATATAAAAGATCAACAATCAGAAATTTATCTTCATTACTGGTGAACTGAAATTCTTCGGGGAATAAATCCTGTGAGGGGAAGAGTATTCCTTCTGGTGGAATTTCTTTACGGCCAGATTCATCATAGGCAAATATAAGAGATGACATAGAGGTTGACTTCCTGGAATTATCAAACATTGAAAGAAAGCAGCTTTTGAAACCCATTATGGGAAGATCACGGAAAAAAATATCCAGAACTTCCTCCATGACAACAGTATTGGCCAGTGATTCATTGAATGCTCTCATCTGATTAGCCTTGGATAAGGTATCGAAGGTATTTTGAGTTTCGAGATTCGAGGGATACTCAATGATCAGGAGACTTCCCTGATCCAGTAGCAATCCGGCTTCAATCTGCCAACCGGACTGGATACATTCAGGTATGACTTTTTTTCTCAGTTCTGAAAGTATTGTCAGGTATAAAGTTCCCGAAAAAGTTGTCGAATAATCATCCAGAAGGTTTTGAAGATGATTGAGGAATAGTCTGCTATCAGATGATTTTACAGATTCCAGGAAAGCATCCTCAAGCAATATTAGCCATTTCTGGAATTTTTCTTCAGAAAATAATTGTCGGGCTTTTTGGTTTAAACGGTCTATAGGAGAGCAGCCACAGCTGGATCTAATAATAACAGAAGAGGGAATACTGGTATGTTTAACGACAGATTCACCCTTAAGTATTTTTAAAATGGTAGTCGTTCCTACTTTGGCCTGATGAGCAATAGATTGCCTTACGGTTGTAAGAATATTAGAATAAAAATCATCAAAGCCGGTAATGAAAAAGTCCTGCGGAACCTTGTACCCATGATCTTCCAGACAATTGAGTGCCGCAATGGCCATTTCATCATTAGCAACAACAATTCCCTGGAAATCTGGTTTTCCCATTTCCAGTAGTTTCTCCATTGCCGCAATGCCCGAGGGAAGTAGGAAGTTGCCATGAACCATCCATTCGTCCCGAACTTTCAGGTTGCGTTTATGCATTTCATTGATGAAAATACTTTTTCTTATCTCAGCTTCCTGCTGCCCTACCGGTCCACCAATAAAGGCAATGCGTTCATAGTGATGATCGTCAAGCAGATGCTTCATAAGCTGGCGCATGCCTACGCTATTGTCGGAAAATATGCCATGAATCCCAGGGACTTGTACTGATAAGGTGACTAGTGGAAGGGGTTTAAAGCTATGGCAGAATTTTTTGAAAACCTCTTCTGAAATATCATGACTGAGAGAACCTGAGATTATAAGTCCGTCGATCGTACGATTGTTAATAAAATCCAGAATATCATTCTGAAATCGCTGCTTAAGAGTATCATATCCTAACATATAAGAGATAATGCATACATTCGTCCCTTTTGTAACTTCCAGTATTCCCTTGATAATACTGTTTGTATAAGGATAATCAGATGGGGCTACAAGTAGACCGATTCTCATTGGTAATTCTGAATGTTTCATTAATCTACAGCCTTATTATTGGTTTTCTTTTTGAATCTCCAGGATCTCATTTTTATTCTTTAAAAATAAGGTGACAATTTCCGGATCAAAAGATTTTCCCGATTCTGATTGAATGTAGTCAAATACTTTTTGCCTGTCCCAGGCCTTGCGATATACCTTATTCATTGACAGGGTATCAAAGACTTCAGCAATGCTGGTTATTCGAGCCGCTATGGGGATTTCAGTTCCCTTGAGCCCCTTGGGATATCCCTTGCCATCCCATCTTTCGTGATGATTCAGACATATTTCAGCCGCTTTTAAAAAAATAGTGCGATCCGAAGACTTTAATAATTGATATCCGATTGTAGTATGAGTCTTAATCATTTCAGATTCTTCCTCAGAGAGCTTTTCCTTTTTTTTCAGGATACTATCGGGAATACCCAAATTCCCAATATCATGGAGAACTGTGGCAATTTTTAAGATTTTAATTTCATTAGAACCAATGCCGAGTTCCCTGGCTAAAAACTGCACATATTGACTAACCCGAATAATATGAAAACTGGATTCCAGGGACCGGCTTTCTATCATTTCCCCCAGAGAAAAAATCAGTTCATTCTTTGTATCCATAATCTCTTTGTTTATATAGAAATTTTCAACAGCTATGGCGACATCCATATTGAATACCTGTATGAGATCCAAAATCATATCATCCATAGGTTTATTGTTTTCAATACAGATTATATTTTTAATATTCGATTCTGTCTCGTAGAAATCAATATACCACTTTTTCCGATATTGACTTTTTTTAGATTCAATAACCGCCTGAATTTCAGGTAAGAGCTCCTGGGGAATCTGATTATGATTTGAATGATTCTTTTGCTCGAAAGATTTTCCAATGGCCGCAAGGATGATAAAATCATCCTCTGTATAGGTTGCAGCAAAGCCGTTTGCCTGTAGTTGTATAGCCGAATTATCAAGATTGAGTAGATAGGACAGCTGCTGTAAAACTGCCTGAGAGAAGTCCTTCATTGATTGAAGATGGAATATTCTAGCACCGGCAACAATAATTTTGTGTAATTCTTCTCTACTGTTTTCAAGAGAAGTAATATCCCGGTATGAACGGATAGCTGTCGTCACTGTAGTAAAAAGTTTTTGTTTCGTTAATTCACTCTTTTCCTTGTAATCATTAATATCATATTCCGATATCACTTTCTCTTCTGGTGCAGATCCCGGTTGTCCTGTCCGTAATATTATCCGGGTACTCTTGTTCTTAAGTTTTTCCCGAATGTATTTAACTACTTTAAGACCACTTTCAGGAGTTTCCATTACAACATCAAGCAATATAACAGCTATATCACTATGAGTATCTAGTAATTCCATAGATTCGGTGCCGGAGTATGCATTGAAAAACTTCAGCGGTCTGCCATCAAAAAGGAAAGAACTGAGAACTATCTGAGTAATTTTATGTATGTCCTCCTCATCATCAACAATGAGAATGTTCCAGGGTTTTACTTCTTTATCAATATTGACAGCCTGTTTATCATCGGGCTCTATCGGTTCATCGTAAAAACTCATGAGATCATCATCGGGCAGCATCTGGTTATCTCCTATTATCTGTTCCTTATTATTAATTATTGATTTTCAAATG
>JAEINM010000172.1 GCA_016342385.1 Spirochaetaceae bacterium
ATTCAGTTTCTGAATTTTGAACTTCCTTCTATCAATATCATTTATATAGATGATAAAAATACTAATTCCAATTTGGCCCTCCGATCGATAAAGAAAGATCCCTGGCTTCATTTTGGCGGGTCAATAATATTGTATTCCGGTAAAGATGAAAGAGATATTATTGGTAACCTGAAAGGTATCAATATTATAACCCTTATACCTTTTAATAAATTGGAATTTAATCTTCCCAGGGCTTTCAGGATTATCGGTGAAAATCGCTGGGTGCTGTTTCAGAGAGAAATCCATTCATTGCTGAAATCCTCTATTTCGGGACAGTTCATTTTAAATAACGATCCATTTGATCTGATTACATATTCCAATCTCATTGCCAACTTTCTGTATAATTCGGGTCTTGTTGATGCGGAGAGAAAAGAGGGGTTCTATATTGCCATTATGGAACTATTTATGAATGCCATAGAGCACGGGAATTGTTCCATTAGTTTTGAAGAGAAATCCGAATATCTCATAAAAGACGGCAATATTTTCGATCTGATAAATATAAAGAATAAAAATCCTGAAATCGGGACTAGAAAAGTCAATCTTCATTACAGGATTACACCGGAAATTTCATCCTTTACCATAACAGATGAAGGTGATGGATTTGACTGGAAAACATATAAGTCCACAACAGGGAAGAGGGGTCTGGAAGAACAGCATGGAAGAGGAATCCTCATGGCTGAGCATTACCTCAGTGATCTGACCTATAATAAGAAAGGTAATCAAGTTACCTTTCATGTTAAACATGAGCAACTTCAGAGTAATGAATTCCCGACATTCTTTTCAGAGAGGGATGAAGTCAATTTTCAGAAGAATGACATAGTTTTTAATCAGGGTGATGAATCAAATTACCTCTATTATATTGTTTCGGGAGTATTTGAAATCATTGCCAATAATAAAGCCATCTCAAGACTGACTCCGGCTGATCTATTTCTGGGAGAAATGTCTTTTCTGCTTAATAACAGAAGATCTGCAACAGTTAAAGCTGTGAGTTCTGGTGTATTGTTGAAAATTACAAAAGAGGATTTTATCAATGCCATGAAGAAAAAACCATACTATGGAATACTTCTTTCAAGAATACTGGCCCACAGACTAGTTCTTCTCCATGAAAAAAAATTATAAGAGATAATTTTTTGACCTTAACCTTCCAGAGCGTTATACTGACACAATGGAAATTAACTATGCATCTAAAATATCGAAAGAACTCAACATCCCTCAGAATCAGATAAAAAATACTATAGAACTTCTTGACGCGGATTCTACCGTTCCCTTTATCGCCAGATATCGAAAAGAAGTTACCGGCGGTCTCGATGAAGTTCAGATTATTGCTATTCGTGATTTATTACAGACCTTAAAAGATCTGGATAAGCGGTCACAGGCTATTATAAAATCCCTGAAAGAGATGGATAAATATACCGATGATTTAGCCCGTGCTATTGCCTCTGCCGATACGATGGCAAAACTGGAGGATATTTATCTTCCCTACAAACCGAAGAGAAGAACAAGGGCTTCCATTGCCAGAGAAAAAGGTCTTGATTCATTAGCTCATTTGCTTTTAACGGGCAAATATCGATCAATTGATGATGCTGCCGTCTTTATTAATCAGGGTGCTTCAGATATTATTGCTGAAATTCTCAATGAGGATTCTAAAGTGAGAGAGAACTTGAGACTTCATTTTAAAAGGAATAGTATTTTTTCCAGTAAACTCATTAAAAAGAAAGAGAAAGAGGCTGAAAAATATAAAGATTACTTTGACTGGAGTGAAAATATAAACAAGGCGCCCTCCCATAGAATCCTGGCTGTACTGAGAGGAGTGAATGAGGGCCTGCTGAATGCTCATTTTTTACCTGATGAAGATGAATCTATTATTATAGTGAAACGAAGTTATTTTCATAATATGACGAATGTCCATTCTGTTGTAGAGGAAGCTGTTAAGGACTCATATAAAAGACTTTTATCATCTTCTCTGGAAAATGAAATAAAGCAGGAGATGAAGAAAAGAGCAGATGAAAAGGCCATTTCTATTTTCTCGGATAATCTTAAAGAACTACTGTTAACGGCTCCTCTTGGCCGAAAATCCATACTGGCTCTAGATCCCGGCTTGCGGACCGGAACAAAAGTTGTTGTCCTTGATAAACAGGGAAAGCTTCTGGCAAATACAGTGATTTATCCACTGGCTCCTCACAATAAAGTCGCAGAATCCGAGGGTATTCTGAAAAAGCTCTATGATAAATACCATTACGAGGCCATTGCCGTAGGTAATGGAACAGGGGGAAGAGAAGCAGAATCATTCTGCCGCACTATTCCTTTTGAAAAGAATATGCCGGTCATTATGGTCAATGAAAGCGGTGCATCGATTTACTCGGCTTCCCAAATCGCCCGGGAAGAATTCCCCGATTATGACATTACTGTTCGTGGTGCTGTTTCAATCGGACGCAGGTTAATGGATCCTTTGGCTGAACTGGTAAAAATTGATCCTAAATCTATAGGAGTCGGCCAATACCAGCACGATGTCGATCAGAAATTATTGAAATCTGCTCTAGATGATAGGGTCAGCAGTTGTGTCAATGCTGTCGGTGTAGAGCTTAATACTGCCAGTGCTAAGTTATTGTCTTATGTGTCCGGTTGTAATAGCAGAATAGCTGGAAATATTGTGGCTCACAGAGATGTGAACGGACCGTTTCAAAGCCGGGCCGAACTAAAGAAAGTCAAAGGTCTGGGGCCCAAGGTTTTTGAACAGGCAGCGGGATTTCTTCGCATATCCCAGGCAAAAAATGCTTTAGATGCCAGTGCTGTTCATCCGGAAAGCTATGGTACGGTAAAATTAATGGCTCAGAATATGAATTGTTCTATCAGTGATCTTATGAAGGATGCCTCTATCAGAAAGAAGATCGATCTGAAAGAGTACATCACAGAAAAGACCGGGCTGCCCACATTAAATGATATTCTCGATGAACTGGCACAACCGGGCCGGGATCCCAGGGAAAGCTTTGAAGCTTTCAGCTTTGATGAAACAGTCTCTGTCCCCGAAGATCTGTTAGAGGGGATGATATTACCGGGGATTGTAACAAATGTAACAGCTTTTGGAGCTTTTGTAGACGTAGGAGTACATCAGGATGGATTAGTGCATATCAGCCAGTTATCTGATTCCTATGTCAGTGATCCCAATGAAGTCGTTAAAGCCGGGCAGAAAGTATCTGTTACAGTCCTGAATGTTGATATTCAGAGAAAGAGAATATCACTATCTATGAAAGAGTCATAAGAGGAGATTTTATTATGAATGAATTATTCTGGGTAATTCTTCTGCTGGTGAATTTTTCGGCTATATTGCTGGCATACAGACTTTTTGGAAAGACCGGTCTTTTTATATGGATACCGATCGCGACAATAGTGGCTAATGTCCAAGTGTTGAAGATGGTTGATATTTTTACTGTGACGGCAACACTGGGCAATATTGTCTATGCTTCTTCATTTCTGGTTACCGATATTCTCAGTGAGAATTATGGTAAAAAAGCCGCGGTAAAAGCTGTGAAAATTGGATTTTTCTCCCTTATATCCATGACAGCTCTCATGTATATTTCTTTGAAGTTTATTCCATCACCTCATGATTTTGCTCATGAGAGTCTAACCAGAATTTTTGGAATTATGCCGAGAATCGCTCTGGCCAGTTTGACCGCTTATTTGCTTTCCCAGACTCATGATATATGGATGTATAATGTAATTCGAAATAAATTCCCCGCAGAAAGATTTATCTGGCTGAGAAATAATGGGAGTACTATGATCAGTCAGCTCATTGATACGACGGTTTTTACTTTCATTGCTTTTATTGGCCTGGTCATGAGAAAAGAACTTTCATGGGATGTATTCTGGCAGATATTCTGGACAACATATCCATTAAAGTGGGTCGTTGCTGCTGCAGATACCCCTTTCATCTATATCGCGAGCTATTGGCACCGCAAAGAGCTTGTCGCAGATTGATCTAATATATATAATAGCCCCATGTTTGGTTTTCTAATAAAAAAATCCTTTTGGGATTTATGGGACAATATGGGGCGTGTACTGGTTGTAAATCTATTATTTACATTTCTAGTCCTGGCATTTCTGGGTACTTCGTTTGTCGCTCAGTTTTCACTTCCTCTGGCTGGTTTACTGCTGTTCATTCTGTTTTTTCTTTTGATTATTTATCTGGGAATGGCTGCATCGTATATAAAAGAACTCAATGATTTTAAAGCACCGGAAATAAAGTCACTTTTTAAGAATATTAAGAGCACATGGAAAAGCTCCCTTCTCGGTGGAGTGGTCTTTTCCGCGGTTCTGTTTTTTACAGTACTGGGAATGAGATTCTATTTATCCCTCGATGGTATCCTGGGAATAATGGGAGCCATATTCCTCTTCTGGATATTCGTGACTGTATCACTGGCTTCTCTCTATTACTTCCCAGTCGTGAACAGGCTCAATAGTACTTTTATGAAAATGATGAAAAAAAGTTTTCTTATTTTTCTCGATAATCCCTTTCTGACAATTTTTGTGTTTATTGGAATTATCATAAATTTATGTCTATCTGTATTCACTATTTTTCTGATTCCCGGTCCCGCCGGAGTTTTAATCTGGATCGATAATAATTTGCGGCTGTTAATCTATAAATATGATTATCTTGAAGAGAATCCCGATGCACGAAGGAACATCCCATGGAGAGCTCTGTTTCTTGAAGATAATGAAAAAATAGGTCCGCGATCCTTTAGAAATACACTTTTCCCCTGGAAATGATTGAGGTTTTTTAATTGGCAAGAAGCAGAGATGACAATAAAAGGAAAGCAGTGATGACTTCAGCTGTTACTCTTTTCAGTACAAAAGGATATTCCGCAACATCTATTCAGGATATTGTGAGTCATTCAGGTTTTTCAGTTGGTACTGTCTACAACTATTTTAATAATAAAGAAGAACTTCTCACCTCACTGATTGTAGAGGGGTGGGATGAGTTTTTTCTCAGTATAAAAGAGGGGTTGGAGAAAAGTTCATCAGAAAAAGCCTTTGATTTTTTTTATAATATCTTATTTGATACTGTTGTTGAAAACATCGACCTGGCTTCTCTGCTTATTAACGAGCCTCTTCTCTATCCGAAACTGGAGAAGATTGCTAATGACCTTTTTACCTTTATTGTGAAAAACCCTTCAATCCTTCCGGAGAACATGAATAAGGCAGTCAATTTCCAATATGATAAATCTATTTTCTATGCTGCTGCCATGGGAACGATTCAGACAATCAAGTTATCCAAACAGGGATATATTGATGTAGATGTCAATAAACTGAAAAGCGATATTCAGAATCTCTTTCTCAAGTTTGATCTCTAGATTCCACCATATAATAGAGAACCGGAATCAATATGAGAGTAATTATGGTTGAACTGAATAATCCTCCGAATATAGTCTGCCCTAAAGGAGCATAAAATTCGGCACCATCCCCTTTACCCAGCGCCAGAGGAAGTATTCCCAGCATTGTAGTCAATGTTGTCATCAGTATTGGTCTTATCCTTGATTGTGTTCCCTTTGTAATAGCTTTTTGTAGATCAAGACCATCTCTTTTACGAAGGAGATTGATATAGTCAATCATCACTATGGCATTGTTAACTACGATTCCCGCTAGTGCGACTAACCCAAGAAAAGCGATAATTGTGATTGATGATCCGAAGAGTTTTAAACCGAAAACAATACCGATCAGACAGAAAGGGATAGAAGCCATAATTGCCAGGGGCTGGAGGAATTTTTCAAATTGAATGACCATTACCGCATAAACCAGGAATACGGATATAGACAGGACGAGTAGTAATGAACCTATGGAATCGAATAGAAGTGCACTTGATCCTTCGATTTTCCATGATAAATCTGCGGGGAAATCCATATTATTCAATGAGTTCCTTATTCTTGAAGTAATCCCACCGGTTTCATTTTTATTCATATAACCAGTAATCCGTATGGTTTGCTGTCGATTCTTTTTATTGATTGAACTGGGTGAGGGATTTATTTCGTATTGTGAAAATCCCGAGAAGTCTACGGTTCTTCCGCTGGGGGATTTGAGTAAGATCTGATTCAGAAGATCATTGCTGAGTGATCTCTGTTTCAGTTCAGAAGTGAGATAAATGTCATAATTTTTATCATTATTCCGGAAAATTCCTGTTTTTATCCCGTTAAAGAGAATCCTGTTACTCAATGCGGCTTCCAGAGGCGTAATTCCCAGATTTCCCATCTGATCGAGTAATAGACGGTTAACCACTTCTCTGTTCTCAAAATTCACACTTATAGCTGTTTTGACAACATCGGGATCTGCTCCCAATATAGATTCAACGGTATAAGCGGCTTTCTTGAGTACGCTGTTGTCGTTTGAGTAAATATCGATCAGAAATCCCCGACCTCCGACTCCCAAGGCCAGCATAGAATCGTATCCTCCATTGACAAATACTGTCTTGACATCGGGCACCTGACTGTCGATGGTATACTGGAAGAGCTTTATTATTTCAAGCACCGAGATATCTCTATTTTTAGAACCCCTCAGATTTATTCTTCCAAAGGCTCTGTTATTTACACTGACTTGGCTTTCTGAATTTTCCATACCAATGATAAATGCCTGGGAAAGGATAAAATCCGAGGTTGTCTGCAGCAATTTTTCAATAACCTGAACTTTATCCTTTGTCTGTTCCAGACTGTATCCCTGGGGGGTCTCGACAAAGACTTCTATTTCACCTGTATCTACTGATGGAACAAAGGCTATCCCCAGTGATGTCAGGGGGAGTACTGCGGTCAGAAGTATCGTTGTGAGTAAAAGTAAAACCGTTTTTCTGTGATTCAGAGACCATGTGAGGACTCTCAGAAAAGAACGGTTTAAGAATGTCATCAGGAAAGTCAGTTTTCTCGATATTCTATTCTCTCTCTGTTCCTTTCTCTTTTTCCCTTTTTTATCTGGATTAAAATGGCGCGAAGTCAGAAAGGGGACAACTATAATGGCTACAAGAAAAGATGCAGATATTGATGAAATCATGGTCAGAGATATATTCCTGAGAAAAATTCCGATGATCCCCTTTAAAAAAAGAAGAGGAATAAAAACACAGATTGTTGTCAGAGTCGATGCCAGTACTGCTCCGCCAATCTCACTGGCAGCCTGTGATGAAGCTGTTTTTCTGTTTCCGATTGTTTTAAATTTTCTTGTAACATGTTCCAGAACGACAATAGAGGAATCTACAATCATACCCAGAGCCACGGTCAATCCCGAGAGGCTCAATATATTTATAGTCTGACCCATTAGATACATGCCGATTAAGGCGATAAAAATACAAAGAGGCAGAGATGCGGCGATAATAGCTGTTGCGGAAATATTTTTTAAAAAAAGATAGAGGATCATTATCGCCATAAGTATCCCGATGATTCCCGCCTGAACGACAGATCTGAGTGAATTCCCTGTAATAATACTGTCATCTTTGATTTTTGAGATGTCTATCTTATAGGGTGAGTCCTTTTCAGTCCTCTCAATTATCATGTTAATAGAATGAATAATCTTCATAGAATCTGCTGCTTCCCTTCTTTTTACGTTGATCAGAATCATTTGTTTGCCATTTGAACTGACATAAAAATCAGGTTTATTATCAATTAATGAAATTTCCGCAATATCTTTAAGCTGTATAAGTGACTGATCCCGAGACCCTACAACCATTGAGCCTATTTCATCAATGCTGTCAAATTGTCCTTCGGTTTTTATACTGAGCTCTCGTTCTCTGTAGGTTGTCGAACCGGCGGGTATCGATTGATTTGATGCCTTTAGCACATTGTAAATATCCAGAACTGTTAGATCTCTGGCATTAAGTTTCTCCAGACTCAAATTTATTTCCAGTTTTTTATTCATTCCTCCAATCAGCTCTATATCGGATACTCCTTCAATCCCGGCAATATCCGGTATAATCCTGTTATCTATGAAGTCCGTTAATTCCACCAGGTCGGTATGACCGCTCACAGTGAAAG
>JAEINM010000173.1 GCA_016342385.1 Spirochaetaceae bacterium
AAGCAGTTTGACCGTTCCGTTTTCCACTCTATAGATATAACGGGAAAGTGCGAATCCCCCATTTTTGTTGGTCACGATAATCGGGCTGGGGGCATACTCCCGGTCTGTCCGTCTGATGGAAAGATAGGTCTTCAGATTCCGGTCGGAAGCAATAAAATGATAGAAAAATGCCGATTCCTCCGTATTCTGCCGCCCCTGGGATTCTACCATAAAGCTATCGACATGGGCCGTTTCAATCACACTACCATCCTGAATCCAGTCCCCCTGATACATAATACCAAGTTTGGCCAGGGTCGTATTGAGTCGAAGGGGGCGCACATATTGCTCGGTTTCCCGATCCTGATAAGCGCCAAGATTATCCAGGACAAGAACCTTTTTCCCCTGGGCTATCATTGTCTCAAGGAATTGGAGATAATCTTCAGGATTTCTCATGGAAGGTCCGCGAAACCAGGAGATGACAGCTCTGTTATAGCGGGTTACACTTTCTCCGGGAATCCCCCGGTCTATGTCCCAGTACACCACTTTCAACCCCATTTCCTCGAGAGAACGGGACATATAGAAAAATATCTCATTTTCCTCTTTCGTCTGCCCCTCGGAAGATTTATACAGAGCGAGAACAGACTTCTGATAAACGGCATTCTGAGCCGTCAGAACCATGGCGGCACAAAATATTAATATAAAAAGTATTATTTTTTTCATAAACCCCTCTTATGGTGTCAGCAAATCGGGAAGAAGCACACTGACACCCAGTTCTACAAGAACTGACCAGTAATTAATTCCCGAAACAGCAGGATCCAGTTGAGTCGTGAATGATCCGGAAATATTTAAAAATGTCGTAAAATCCTTCTTTGTATAGGCCAGTCTATTACCGACCTCAAAAGCCAGCCCTTTTGAATTATCAGAGCCATTGGAGTAAAAATCCGTGTTAAACCATAGTTTCTCTTCTAGTGATTTATCTTCAGCTAGAGGAAATACAGCCAAATATTCCAGATTTAATCCTGTTAAAAGGGACATTTCCGGAGTCCAGTAATCCGGTGAAGTTTTAGCGGTATCTTCCAGACTGAAATCCAGTGAGACATTGAGATACATGGCCGGGTCTCTTAGAATCTGAATACTGTTGGAAACTACAGCCGAAGTGTACCAATGGATATTGCCATCGCTGAGGAATTTTAAATTCCCCGAGAGGTAAATACCCGTATCCTCAATAAAGGGGATTTTGGTTTTGTAGAAATTCAATCCCAGTTCCAGCTTCGCTTTGTGATAATTTACAGGATTCTTTCCGGGATGAAATGATTCCTTCTGCCAGTCAAAGAGATAACCAGTGAGTAGATTCATTGAATCAAGAGAGAGAAGCAGATCCGCTCCGCCTTTGAAATAGAATGAATGCTCGCCAAATAACCCGATGATAGTCAGATTTTTATCGAGGAGGGGAACATCGGACTCGTCCCGTCCATCTCCATTTATCAAATCTGTTTTAAAATATAATCCCCCCTCAGGAGTGATTCTCAGACGGGATAGAGCCAGAGGCAATCTCAGATTGACATTGTTGAGTAAAAAGGACGTGGCATCGGTCGGTTCAACACCGTCATAAGCACGGTAGACTCTTCTGTGCTCTACATTGTAATCAACAGAAAGGCCGAAATTGCGGCTGAAATTAATATTGTAATCACCATGAACATCAAAATCCAGAGAGGTGGCATCACTGAAATTCCTGGCTTTGAAGTTAAAGCTATCGGCAAATTGCCTTGTCAGTTCATTGTAAAAAGAAGCTACATTGTTATATTGGGGATCTTCTTCATAAATTTCTCCGTAAATGTCCAGAGCATTACTCCAGTCACCATTAAAATGATAAACCTGGGCCAGTTTGAATTTGGCACTCAAATTCCAGGGATCAATAGCCAGAACCTGTTTGTACTGATTAATACTTTTAGAATACATCTTCTCGTTGTAATAGAAATCTCCCAGTTCGTTCCGCAGAAGATAGGTCTCATTGGCCAGATTGTAAAACCCTCTCTCCATATGAGAGACAAGGACCTTGTGGATTTCCGAGATATTGGATGTTATTGCTTTATTGATGTCAAAAGATTCTTCTTTAATAGAATCAAGAGTTTCACTTATGGTTTTAACTGACTCCAGGGGATCTCCCGCCAGATAACTAAAAGGATCTTCCTCTTCCAGGTTGAGATAATTGAGAAAATCATTCAGGTAGTATATATAATCGGCAACACCGTCAATCTCTGGTTGAAACTGACTGTATAATTCGCTTCTTTTCTTGTTTTCTCCCAGCCAGACTTCTGTTTGATAAAGAGCAAAAGGGGCTCTATCGAGAATAAAATCACCTGTTATCATGGGAGAGTAATTACTCATGGCCTGACCCAGCTTACCTTCAAACTGGTAGATTTTCCCCAGGACATAATTTGCCAGAACAACATTATCTCCTTTAACTTCATCAAGTTCGCTCAGCATCTCATCGCGATTCCATTCCCAGTTAATTCCCTCCATAAGAAGTTTATAAGTTTCAGCTGATGCCTTCTCGTCATTGAGGAGACTGGTCAGAGTTTCATTCTCATCGGCAAACTGGGAAGAAACTGTGTTGAATTTTTCTATAAATGATTCATTGAGATAGATGGATACGGCAAGTTTCCCTTCCAGTTCGACAATAGCTTCTCTTTTAGCCGATTCATTTGTCCGGTCGGCAATCTTTCCCTTAGCTTCCGTGTCATCATTTCTCTTTTTTAACGCTGCCAGTTCAGCTTTACTCTTCTCATAAGATTTAAGCAGATCGTTCAGTTTTTTACTGTCAGCAGTGATTTTGGTGGAAATATTTTCCATAAAATGAGACAGAGCGTAATTTCTGTCGAGAAGTTCGAGAAAAGGAACCATTTCCTGTTCTGTGCCCAGAAGATTCAGATAAGTATAATTGGTCAGAATATTGCGGTATTCTGAAATAGCTTTCTTTCTGAATCCATTCCAGAAATAGATTTCCGCCAGAACCCGCCTTAAAGAGAGATTTTCAGGGTCATTGGCAAGCTGTTCTTCGTAATCTTCAATAACTTTTTCCTTCATTCTCTGACTTTCATAAAAAGTGCCCGTAACCTTTGAAAACTCACTATTGGGATTAAACGTTTCTTCTGTGATTTTCCGGATTTCGGGGATTTTCTCTCTCTGGTCATTTTCATTGTAGGTTTCTTCCAGATCAAAGTACAATTCCAGTTCTTCGGGATAAATATTAATCAGACGTCTGTAAAGGGGCACAGCTTTATCGGGATATCCGTTTATCCTGAAAATCTCCGCCAGAGCCCGATTCTGTTTCAGATCATCACCAGCCAGTTTCAGAACTTTCTCAAAATGTTTTTCTGCTCTATTGACTTCACCAAGCCATAAATTGGTTATTCCCAGATTTGCAATAAGGCTCAGATCATCGGGAAGAACCTTTAATCCCCCCTCAAAAAAATCAATGGAATCCTGGTACTGTCCTGTCCAGCCGGCGATTTTTCCCGCCTCTGTCCACAGGTCGATCCTCTCGGGTACAATTTCAAGGAGATCCCTATAGAGGTTCAGTCCCTCAACAGTGGATCCTCTCCAGATCAGATTTTTGGCTGTGAGAAGCATAATATCGGGATCATCAGGTTCCAGTAAGGCCGCTCTACGCAGATATTTTAAGGCATTGAGATAATCTCCCGCAAGAGAATAGATGTTAGCCAGAGCAATGTAATTTTCAACTTTTTCCGGATTATCTCTAATGAGAACTTCATACTCTTCAAAAGACTTAAAATAGGTATCTATGGACCGGTTATCCATATCCTCTGGAAAGACTTCGGGGATTTCTCCCGTAACAACCCTCTGGTCATTTTCTTTTTTCACCAGAAAAAAGTTATCCATATAAAAGAAATATTTATTATCCAGTGACCGGCGGAGCAGAACTTCGAATTTCATCCTGTGCTCACCGGCCTCTAGAGTGACATCACTGACATAATTCCAGTAATAGGAAGGGGAGTACTCTTCTGCCACATGAATATCTTCTCTGTACACATCTGTTGAATAAATTCCATCGAGAGTGAAGCGGAAAGGAGAGGCATAAGATGTTAGAATTTCATCGCGGTTTCCCGGAGGAGTACCTCCATACCAGAGCTCATAGACTCCATCCTGCTCGGCATAAAAAACATAGTCCGCATTATATGTGGCTTCCCCGTGAAGATCATTAATCTGGTTGAGCTGAAGTGTTCTGAACCCGGAACAGCTATAGTTTAAAATTGGTTCCCTATTGAAATTGGTTGACACAGCGTCTTCCCCTTCAACAAAAATGATTGAAGGATTCTGCTGCGGCAGAACAGGTTCTAGTTTCTCTGTCCTCTTGATAATTTCCTCTTCTACCACTTCTTCCAGGTCAGTCTGTTCCTCTTCAACAGACTGACCCATGAGAGGGTTAAAAGTGACAAAACACAATAATAAAAAAATCACACTTCTTTTCAATATCATAAATACTCCATGTTTAATTATCTGCTTAAAATCTTCCATATACCCTTCTATCCAATGTTCTAATACCATATCTTAAAAAAGCTGCCGCCATAAGCGAGGCTGTCATCGATGCCGCGAGATACCCGATTCCGTAGACGGTAATTCCAATGACGGCTAATATAATTGTAACACCCATATTGACGGCAAAGAAAGTCAATGTGGAAATAAAAGCCTGTTTATACATTTCAATATAAAAAAGAAAAGTTAAAACAGTAAGAAAAAAGATATGAAAAAAACCGGCTGTCAGTACAATGCGCAAGGTTAATACATCTGAAGAATTATTGAGAAACACCGAATTGATTACCGGCGCCAGAATAATCAGTCCCATAGAAAGAACTCCCTGAAAATAACTCTGTTCGTAAAGACTTTTGTTCATGGTTCTGATTAATCTGTATTTCTCCTCTTTAATTTTCGTTAAAATACTTTTTTCTATGGTAAGAAGGAATTTCTTCAATACACTGTAAAAATCGGATTCTGAGAAAATCATAAAATACACCAGTCCCGGAATTATGGTGAGGTTAGCAAAATAGACTGTAACATCATAGGTTTCAAATAGTTTCAGATAAGTGCCTAACACCGGTGTTCCCACTATAATCCACAAAGATATTTTATCAATCCAGATTCCGGCGGAATAAAAAAGGCCCGAGAGAAATAAATATTGGAATCGGCCGAAATAGGCCAGTAAGGGTTTTAACTCAACCCATAATTTTTCCGGCCTGTAGGCTTTGATGATCATAAAAGTAAGATAACTGAGTATAAAGAGCTGACCAAGACAGAATCCCGCCAATGCCCCACCCAGCTTATAGAGGGATCCCAGGTAATAGACAGAAAAAAAAGAGATCGCCATCCCCCCCATATAGACCAGTAAAATGGTCATATACTTCTTGAGAAGGGTAATAAAAATCATCACTAGCCAGATAAGATTGATAATAATGAAAAGGGCTATGGCTGAAATTTTATAGAGAAATAGATTACTTAGACTTTCGGTTTCCAGGAAAAACACAGCCCCGAAAGCCAGAATGAAGGCGGGAATGGAAAAAAGAATCATAGCCAGAAGCAGTGTAGAGACAGCTCTGGTTTCTTTGGAAATATAGATGAGATCCGATATATAGCGCGTGAAAATATAGTGAAATCCCCCGAATAGACAGAGAGAAAAAGCGTAGGAATAGACAATAGCCGCCATAAAAAGCTCCGCCCCTTCTGTCAGAGCAAAACCGGCAAATTTATTGAGGAAAAAAATACCGACAATAGAGATCAGCCACGGTCCGGCAACAATGACAATACCAGCTAGAGCCGCCTTGAAGAAATTGACAAATCCTCCGCCTTTTAATACTCTCTGAAGTTCAAAACCTATCCCTGCCATTATGTTTCCATTAGCTCCTTATAGAGATTTCTGTAGGTCTTGTAGAGGTCATTTTTATCATATAAACGGTACATTTTCTCTTTGTTTTTAATCATCTGAGCGGCTACTTCTTCGGGGTTGTTTTTGACATAATTCACACACCAGGCCAGTTTTTCCGCGTCTTTGGAAGAGGCTAGATAGTGTTCGTCATAATCGAGCATTTCCGGAACATTTCCCACTTTTGTTGAAACACAGGGAACCCCGGCAGACCAACCTTCCAGAATAACCAGGGGCTGAGCTTCCCGGACACTGGTCAGCAGCATGACATCGAGAAAAGAATAATAATCGAGGACATTCTGGCGACCTGTAAAATGAAAGACATCTTTTAAGTTAAAATTATCCACCAGCCTCTTACAGTCTTCATAATAGGCAGGATCCTCATCAGTAGGACCGATACAGTGAAATACCGCATCGGGGTGTTTGGTATAGACAATTTTGGCCATGGTAATAAAAGTTTTAATATCCTTTATCGGCACGACACGTCCCACAAGACCCACATGAAAACCTTCTCTGTTTTCTCTGGTAACAGCAGAATAACGCTCGATATCAATCCCGTTGGGAATGACAAGACTGGCATCTTCCCGGGCACCCAGTTCCATGGAAATTTGACGGTTATGCTCGAAGAGAGAGGTCGAAACATCACAGTACTGATAGGCCAGACGACTGAGACCATTGTAGATTTTAATCCACATATCCCTCTGGTAACCCCTTATAAAAGTGGCTTTTCTCAGCTCCATTTCCCGTTCTTTGTGATAGAGTCCATGCTCTGTTAAAAGAAACTTTTTTTTATATCTCAATTTTGCGACTATGCCGATCAAGCCGGCATACCCCGTAGAAACAGCGTGATATATATCGGCTTCGGGAGGTGTCGATCCCAGGATGGTGAAAATCATATTATGAGAGGAGCGCCAGGCCCAGAAATAATCGGAAAAGGAATACATGGGATTGTTCTTTCTATTGGAAGAACCAATCATTTCCCATCCGATTGAACTATTGACAGAATCATCATAGGCATAATACCCTTCGGGCATATTATCGATCATCTCATTTATATCGACTCTCGATTTACTCCTGAAACTCTGGTGCATTTTTAAAATCAGTTTCAATACGCGTTTCTTTTTACTGATCTTCGCCGTGTTTTTCTTTTTTTCCGACAGGAGAATATCCTTGTGCTCAACAACATTCTCTGGCAATTCGTATTTCAGGGTCTGTTCCGTTTCGGGAGAAATACTGAACAGAACAAAGTCCACTTCCGGAAGTCCTTTGATCATGTCATGGACCCAGGAAGAAACTCCTCCGGTAATATAGGGATAGGATCCCTCCAGAATAAAACAGACACGCAACCTTTTTTCCATTCAGGCACCCATCCAATAGGTGATCATGGTGTATTCACTTTCCTTCAGTTCATCAATAAAATCCAGCAATTCAAAGCAGATAGCTTTCACTTTTACAAATTCTTTTTTTGAAAACTCTATCTCCGCTTTATGCTTTAGATAAAAGACATCTCTTGTTTCATGCTCCCTGTCCAGCAGATCAGAGGCAACCTGATTTTTTCTCAATTCCAGCAAGATTCGAATGACCTGATTCAATTCTTCATCTGTCATTTTCCGCCGCTTTTTGACCTCATTATAGGCTGTATATGATTCTCTCATATAAAAGTTTTTGATGGATTCTCTCTTCCTGTTGAGTATGGCCAGTTCAAAATACAGAGTACCTAGCTCACTGTATTTATCAATATCCTCTTTTTCCTCCAGATCATCCTTTAAGTCCTGAATCTGTTTGTTATATCTGTTTTCTATTATATTAATACTCTCAGCGGCAAAGAGAGCGATTTCCTGATCCTCTGAAAAAATCAGTTTCTCAAAAATTCCGACCAGAATGATATTGGTCTGCAGACCCAAATTCTCCCTTGAGAGCAGACGTTCAATCTCTTCTATATCATAAGGCTCTTCATCGAGAGGTTTTGTAGAGTTCGACTTATTTATAAAAACGGAAATGGGAACAAAATCAGTTTCGTAGGCTTTAAGGGCGGCAACTGGTGTTTTGGGAATAAACATTTCTTTTTGTTCCCTGAAAAAGGAGTAATCATCCATATTTATCATACCTTCTGCATT
>JAEINM010000174.1 GCA_016342385.1 Spirochaetaceae bacterium
TAGTAACACCAGAGACATTTTCCTAAACATAGGGGAATATTAACTGATCTGATTCTCTATTACAATCGCTTATAATCTTATGAATATTTTTCATCAGCCCGGCAAATTCTTCAGGATCTTTAAAAGTGTGCACCTTTTTATGATTGATAAGATATTGATTCCCTGCTGAGGATTCATCAAATGAGGGAGGAGAATATACCAGTAGAGGGCGATTCTGCTGCAGGGCCGACAAAGCGGCATACATAGCCCCGCCATTTATCCGGGATTCCATTAGTACAACAAATTGGGCCAGACCGCTTTGGAGGCGGTCTCTCCGGACAAAACGGAAAGTTTCCGGAGGAACACCGGGCCCATATTCCGAGACAATCGATCCTTTTAACGCTGTAATCTGATGGTAGAGACTCAGATTCTCTCGGGGGTATACCATATCGGGACCGCAGGGCATAACAGCAATAGTGTGACTTTTCTCTTTTACTGCGGACAAATGGGCCGCTCGGTCACAACCGGCGGCCAATCCGCTGATAATGATATAACCACATTGAACAAGGATCCTGCCCACAAGAGCTGTCTCTTTCAGCACTGAAACTGAGGCTGTCCGACTACCTATGAGGGCGGCTCTTTTCGGCCTGTTCAATAGTTCTAAATTTCCTCTCACATAGATCAGAGAGGGAAAGTCATTGATAAACAGGAGTGATTGAGGATAGAAATGATCTTTATAGGAGAGGATAGAGATATGACCGGATTCGGCCTTATGACTCTGAACCCTTGCTTTTCCTTCTGCCTCTCTTAAAGTACAATCATCGACATTCAGAGAAGGATAGAGGTGATTGATCAGAAAGAGGAGATCCCGATCCTTCCCGTAATGACCAATAATTTTTTTTGTCCGTTCATTCCCGATCGAGGGAATATTCAATAAAATTTGTGATAATTCTCTGGTATTCAAAGTATACTCCATGATAAGATCACCAGAGAAAATATGATGTTGATTCAATTTAATTCTTATAAACGGTTTTTTTTACTTTTTTTATCACTGACTCTCTTCTTAAGCTGTAAAGCCGGAGACTATCAATTCTATCTGGGTACGGAAAATGATAAAGATCTTATAGCGCTTTTCAAGCTGCTGGAGAAGGCCGATTCCGAAGAAGAAGCACAGATGGAAATTCACTACACCATAATGAACAGAATCATTTCCCGATACAAAGCCGATGGTGAATCAGATAAAATGAATCTCTTTCTGACCGATTATATCAATTCACATGAAAATGATCCCTATATGGCCTATTACCTTCTAACAATAGCAGAGAACTATTTAAACGGCGGTGCCAGAGCTGTGGCAGAAACCTATTATAGGCGGATTCTCTACAATTACCCCGATCTGATAATAGGCGGCCATTCCATTCACAAAATTATTCTTGAAGAATTGGCCTATTATTCAGAAGATTATGAAGAGAGGATTCACTCTTTTCTGAAGCTTATAAACCGTTTCCCCGGTCAACTGGATATGGGACAGATTTATTACTATCTTGGAAAAAGCTATGGGGAACTGGGATTCTGGGATGAGGCGTTTATAGCTTATGAGAATTTTCTTCGATCCCCGGAAACTGAAATAACCGGAGATCCCAATGCCAGAATACATCTGACGGATCTACTCCGTTTCCAGAGGTCTGATAAGTCCTGGACAAGAACCGATCTCGATCAGCTTGTCGTCAATATCAGATCATTAATCTATCAGAGAAACGGCACCAAACTAAAACGGTACCAGGCCGAGAAATTTTTCACTATGAGCTGGAGTCAGGATGAGACCGATCTATTCACTCATACAAAGTTGAATATCGCATCGTTTCTCAATCCCGGAGTACAGGTAAAAAGGGAACTGGACCCTATGTCTAATGACAGTGAAGCTTTTCTCCGGTCCTGGGGATGGTCTTACAGAATAAGGACCTGGTATCTTTATTTCAAGAAAATCGACTATCCGGCCGATCCGGAAATAAACGGGAGATGGGAATGGGCAGGAATTTACATCGGCGATACCTTTTAGTCGTCTTACTACTATCTCACTATATCTATGCTCAACCTCAACCGGTGAAACAGAATGTATTCCTCTCTGATGAATTCACACCTCAGCACATTGCACCGGGGAAAGACCTCAGAAGTGAAATACTCATAAGCTTCCCCTTCAGAATGAATGAAGAAATTGAAAAATTCATTATCACTTATACATCGGAAGAGAAACTGGCGTATATCCAGAGAGCCATTAACAGAGCCGCCCCTTTTCGCGCTCATATACAGCAGGTCTTAAAAGAGAAAAACCTTCCGAAAGAACTGATATATCTCCCCCTTGTGGAATCGGCCTACAGAGTTGATGCGGTTTCCCGCTCCGGTGCTGTGGGGATGTGGCAGTTTATGATGAACAGCATTGATCCCTATGATATAGAAGTCAATGAATGGCGCGATGACCGAAGGGATTTCTGGAGATCTACAGAGGGCGCTCTTGAAAAACTAAAATACAATTATGAAAAAACCGGCAATTGGGATCTGGCTCTGGCTGCCTATAACTGCGGTTTAAACGGACTCAGACGAACCATTAGTTCAACTGGAATCAATGACTACTGGCAACTGGCAGAAAAAAACCTTCTACCCTTCGAAACCACTAGATACCTGCCCAAATTCCTGGCTATTTCAATCATATGTTCCTATGGAGGACGCTATGGTCTGCAGTCGGGATGGAATGAAGACACCAGCTGGCATAGAATTGAACTGGAGAGATCTGTCGACCTGAAAATGATCGCATCAGAAATAGGAATTGACTATAATCTCTTATCTCTCGGTAATGCCGAACTGATTTATCATGTGACACCTCCGGCCGACTCGGGATATAAACTGAAGATTCCAAGCTCATTTGCCGATTCACTTAATAGGATACTTGAAGAATCTGACAGCGCTTTTATGGAGTTCTACAAATACAATATTAAAACCGGAGATACTCTTTCTGAAATAAGTGAGTATTACAGAGTCCCCTTAAGCCTGATCTATCGGTATAATGAGGGTATCTCACCGAGGTATTTGAGAACAGGGCAGACCGTTATAATCCCCGCCCTGTTTCAGGTGGAACCCTACCGCTCTAATGAGGATTTGAATATCAGCTTTGATAATACCTATATCGTGCAGAAAGGGGATTCTCTCTGGTCTATTTCGGGCAGATATGAAATTACACCTGAATTACTGGCGTCCAGGAACAGGTTGTCTATTGATGGAACACTGAATATAGGAATGAAGCTGTCTGTACCTTATATACAATAATGGGGAGTAGAATATGAACTTAAAATCGGGTTTATCCATAATTCTCTTACTTTCACTTTTCCAGTTTCTATTCTGCGATGACATAAATGTTACGGCTGAAAAAACAATAGACTGGGAACAGGGTAATGTAACGATAGATATTACCGCGTCTTCGGAAACAGCCTGGACGACCCCTTCAAGTCGATACAACATGGATAATCTTATCTCTAAAAGAGCACCTGTTCTTACGGCGGAAATTATCTCGGATATTCCACTGGATTCCCTGAATACAATAGGATCAGCCATCCGGAGCAACACCTCTCTCTATGGAGATCTGCTGAATCTGCCCGATCTGGTGGGTAAAACATTCAGCACGGCGACAGAGGATAGAAAATCTCTGACTGTCCGCTATAACATCCCCATTTATCCTCATATCGCCCGGTTATTTATTGACCGGCAGGCGGCTGATCCTCTTACCATAGACCTCCGATACATAGCAACGGCTGATTTTACCGGGATTATTATTTATGCAGGAGAAAAACTGCCCCTCCAGGGAACAAACAGGGAAATTTATATGAAACCCTCAATTTTCCCGAAATTATATGATGAAAATCTCACTATTGTACTGGATATGAGCAAAGTGGAACCGGATTATCTTAAACAGTGGGGAACAGCGGGATTCACCATAGACGAAAAGAGAGAGTATTATGGCGATAGGGTCGGGGCTTTTCCTCTACGAACGATGGCAATATCTGTATTTGGTAAAAATGGGACCGATCTGATACTTCCATCAACAGCCGTGAGGAGAATTCTCAGCAGTGAACACAATAGACAGTTACTGATTGAAGGAAGAATCATGATAATCTACAGTGACCTGAATTAGTCATTGCCTCCTTTCTCTATAAACGGTAAAATCGGTAGTATTATGTCGAAAAAAATACTATTTATAACAACAGCCTTATTAATATTAATCACTTTTACCTCATGTAACAGAAAAATCGGATCCGGGGTCGTTCTCTGGGCGCCAGAAGAAAGTGCCATTGAAAGCGGAAGCCTGGTCAATATTTTTGAAGAATCTAAAATCCGCCACACCTTTACTGTTGCCCGGCCAGGCAGTAAAGAAAAAATGGAAATGGATACATGGAGGATTCTGTTCTTTGAAAAAGAACCGAGAGCAAGGGAATACTCCAAGGGCTATTCTCCCTATGTCAACAGTTTCGCCTACTCGGTAAAACAGGGACTTCCCATTAGAGAAGCCGAAACTTCCGAATCTGACCGGGTTTATAAGCTGCGGGAGGGTCAGGAGATAAAAGTAATCGGACGGGCGGAGGAACCCGTCGAAATAGGCCGTTTTACAGGATACTGGTACCACGTGCTTACAGGAGACGGAGTATCGGGTTATGTTTTTGATTACTACCTGACAGTTTTCAGCCTTAACGATACGGGAAGAGTCATAGAAAATGCGAAAGATACTAGAGACCCCTTACTGGATATATTCCTGAACAGCACCTGGCGGCCCTCCTACTACAATGATATGATCACCAAAAATATTATTGATCTCTCATCTTTCAAAGACAGTTATGCCCTAAGAATAGACCGGGAGAAAAAAGAGATAACTCTCCGTCTACATGATAAAAATATTACGGAATACTATACTGATATTACAGAATTCGGATCCAAGCGCTATGACTTTGAAGGAACGTCATTCAGAGTGACTCTGGTTTCAGAAAAAGTAGCTTCCATTCTCTACAAACACGATGGAAAAGATATTAATGAAGCCTTTGTCAGACTAGATGAAAATGTCAATGAAATTGTGTCCGCTGAACTGGCCAGAAGAAATGGTCTTCTTCAGGAGTTCATCGATCGTGGATCTGTTTTTAAAAGTGAGAATTATGGTTCTGTCAATATTATTGACGGAACAGGCCGTTTTATCTGGAATGATATAGAGAGACTCATAGATAGAAAAATCATATCACCTCAATCGGAACCTCTGGGGAAAATAGAATTCAATCACTTTCCCGATACTCTGATTAAAAACATATATTCCGGAGTTATTACTTTTAATTTCCGCAATGGATCCCAGACGAATTTTCTCTACTCTTACACCAGGACCGGCGTTTCATTTATCTTTGTTCCTCAAAGATATATAAAAAACCTCATTGTCACAACCGACCAGTTTTTCGATCCTATTCAGATTTATTTCGAGTTTGATCCTTCGACTCCTTCTACAGGTTCAGGGACCGGAGAATCAGAAATAGGTGATGAAACGGGAGAGGATAATTAGGCAATGTCCTTTGTACAGCTGAATAATATCTCACTGGCATTCGGAGATAGAGATATTCTGCAAAATATCAATTTCATGATCTCAAAAGGGAGCTGTATTGCTCTCTCTGGAGCCAATGGTTCGGGAAAGACCACTCTGATGAAGATTATCAGCGGGGAAAGCGAAGCGGATAGTGGAAATGTCATAAGTACTAAAGGATCGCGCATAGCCTACCTGCCCCAGTCGGGAATAGAACACAAAGGTTCAACCCTCAGCGAGGAAGCCGAAAAGGCGTATTCATGGATAACCCGGACTCTCTTGGAGATCGACCAGCTCGGTAAAGAACTCGAGAGAAACAAAGAGGGTAAAAAAGCGGAGAATCTGCTTCTCAAACATCACGACCTGCAGGAGAAAGTTCTGGAGAGCGGTTATTATAACCGGACTGAACAGATCAGCAGGATTTTAAAAGGTCTGGGTTTCTCAGCTGAAGATATGGACAGGGAATGTTCACAATTCTCCGGTGGATGGCAGATGAGAATTGCCCTTGCCAAAGAACTTCTAAAAAATCCAGACATATTGCTTCTCGATGAACCGACCAATTATCTGGACCTGGAGGCACGAGACTGGCTAAAAGACTTCCTCTCTGCGTACAACGGGGGTATCCTTATTGTCTCTCATGACCGGTTCTTTCTCGATGCCGTAGTATCGGAAGTTGCCGAATTATTTATGGGAACTCTTAAAACCTATAAAGGGAATTACAGTTCCTATGAAAAAAAGAGAAAAGAGGAACTGAAGACTCTCCTTGAACAGTATAAAAAGCAGCAGGAGGAGATTGCCAAACAGGAAGATTTTATCCGCCGGTTCCGATATAACGCTTCCAAAGCTTCTGCTGTGCAGTCAAGAGTTAAAGCTCTTGAGAAAATGGAAATCATTACTATTCCTGAAAATCTGAAAAAAATACATTTCAATTTCCCTGCTCCGCCCCACTCGGGTAAAAAGATAATCACTCTGGAAGGGGTAAAAAAAACCTATGGCGACCGGGAGGTTCTCAAAGGAATAGATCACCTGATTCACAAAGGTGATAAACTGGTCATCAGCGGACTCAACGGTACCGGAAAATCGACACTGCTGCGAATCCTTTCCGGAAAAGATACAGATTTCGAAGGGACTATGACTTGGGGAACCGATGTGAAGATCGGATATTTTTCCCAGGATCAGGATGAGATTCTCGACAAAAGTAAAACCGTACTGGAAGAGCTGGAATCAGAAGCTCCCACAGAGATGATCCCCAGTCTCAGAGGGATGCTGGGAGCTTTTCTCTTTTCCGGGGATGATATATTTAAAAGTGTTTCTGTTATAAGCGGAGGAGAAAAAAACAGGCTGGCTCTTCTCAAACTTCTCCTGCGGCCTGTCAATCTGCTCATACTCGATGAGCCGACAAACCACCTGGATATACATTCTAAAGATGTACTTCTCGATGCCTTGAAAAACTATAAGGGCACAGTAGTTTTCGTCTCCCATGACCGCTATTTTATCGATCAACTGGCAGAGAATGTTCTTGAACTGACAGAAGATGGTCACCGGCTTTACCAGGGTAATTATGAATACTATCTCTGGAAAAAAGAGAGTGAAGAGGCTGATGAACCTGCTGACTCAAATGAAGTTGAAGCTGATCAACCCAAATCGGGAAAACTCAGCCGCGAAGAGGAAAAAAAGCAGAAAGCACAGTTAAGGAAACTGAAAAAGGAAGAGGAAACTCTTTTAAACAGACTGGCTGAACTGGAAGAGGAACATGCCGAACTGACTGAACTGCTGGCATCACCGGAGGTCTATTCTGACGGAACCAGAGCAAAAGATGTCAGTAGGCAAATCAGAGACAATGAAAGAGAGCAGGAAGGTATCAGCGAAAAGTGGGAGAAGGTAGAAGAGGAACTGTCAGAGATAAGCTAATTTTTATCTTTTGAAATAATGGTGAGAAATAGCATCTAGTTTTTTCAATCCTTCATCTCTATCCATAACATCATTATACACTTATGAGTTTATATTGACAAAGCAGTCTTTCCTTAATACCCAGCTAGATTAAATATAAGCTGATATAATAGATCTGACTGAGCCTGCATAGGACGATCCGAATAAATTCAGATGATTGAGCATATGGTAGAGATTGTACAAATCTTTCCTTTGCCTATATCCGGGCTTAAGAGGATAAACCTCATTGTAGATATGGTAAAACTCTCTATTAAAACCTCCGAAGAGTTCTGTCATGGCTAAATCGGCCTCCCGGTGACCGTAATAGGCTGCGGGATCGATCAGGACTGCATGCCCCTGTTGATCAACCATATAATTCCCCGACCAGAGATCACCATGAAGCAGAGAGGGATAATCCGGTTCCGGCAGCAGAGATTTTATCCTGCTGCAAATGCTCTCTATACCTTTGACCATATGGGAATCGGTCAATCG
>JAEINM010000175.1 GCA_016342385.1 Spirochaetaceae bacterium
TCCTAGTTTACAGAGGGCAGCAATTCTTTATGCAGGCTCACATCAAAAGATTTCACGTACTCGGGATTTCCTCCTTTGAAAAACTCGACAATATAGGGTTTTGCACAATGCTCATCAAAAGTCTTTTTATCATACCATTTTTCAATGAATGTAATTTCTTCCCGTTTATCCATACTCTGATTTAATTCATATCGCAGACATCCCCCTTCCTGAGTTGTCAGAGCAATCAATTTATGCAGATTTTCAATAAGTTGCTCTTCTTCTCCAGGAATAGCAGAGAATCTTGCGATGCAGACCAGCTGAGTTTCATTTTTTAGCAGTTTCATTTATACCTCTTTAGGTTTTTATGAGTTTTTCTATTTTACAATACTTCTCCTTTTTTTGGGCAAAACTTCTATAGGAAAAACTAAATTTCGCTATTATACTCATATTTATGTCATTACAGAATCCTAATCTTAAATCCCTTATGTATATTGCTCTGCCTATGGTTATTTCCCAGGCTTCTGAAACGGTCATGATGTTTGTGGACCGCTTGTTTCTCTCGTGGCTGGGTAAAGCCCATATTTCAGCTGCCATGAGCGGGGGGCTTTCATCCTTTGTTTTTATGAGTTTATTTTTGGGGACAGTAGGGTATGTGAATGCCCTATCAGCTCAGTATTTTGGCGCTGGAAAGGAAGAGAATTGTGTGAGGACAGTCACTCAGGGCTTTCAGCTATCCCTATTGTTTTATCCTCTCATACTTCTTCTGATCCCCCTTGTGGGGAAGTTTTTTGCTTATTCAGGACATTCTGCCCAGCAGATAGAGCTGGAATATACTTATTTCCGTATTCTGATGCTGGGGGGATTCCTCGCTCTTTTAAGAACTGTACTAGCCAGTTTCTTTCTGGGAATCGGACGGACAAAGATTGTGATGTATTCCAATATTGCGGGAATGCTGATCAATGTTCCCATCAACTATATTCTTATATTCGGGAAGTTCGGCTTTCCCCGGTTGGGTATTGTCGGAGCAGCTATCGGTACTCTGACTGGAAGCCTGCTCATTTGTGTTGTTCTGACTGTCTCTTTTCTCCGTCATAGGATTTATCGGGAGCATAAAAGCCCGACTCTCTGGAAATTCAACAGAAATATTATGGGAAAACTCCTGCGATACGGCTTCCCTGCCGGAATAGAACTGTTTCTCAATGTTTTTGCTTTTAACCTCTTTATTCAGATGATGCATTCCTATTCCGAAGATGTCGCCGCAGCTGTCACTATCACCTTCAATTACGATATGGTCGCCTTTATCCCCATGTTGGGACTGGGATTTGCCACAACTTCTTTAGTCGGCCAATATATGGGAGCCGAAGATCCCGGCGGAGCAGCCAGGGTAGCAGGACTTTCGATGAAAGTGGGAATGGTTTATGCTCTGTCAATGATGGTGCTCTTTATATTCGGTGCCGGCTGGCTGGTCAGGGTTTTTACCGGCGGTTTATCCGATGCCGATACCGCTGTCATTCCCCTGGCGAAAACAATGCTTCGTCTTGCCTCCCTGTATACTCTGGCTGATATTCTCCAGCTTATTCTATCGGGAACCCTTCGCGGGGCTGGAGATACGAAATGGGTTATGTATATCTCGGTTGTTCTCCATTGGATTATGGCCATCTCCACCTACTTTATGATTAAAGTATTTGTAATCAATCCGATTTTTGTCTGGGGTGGATTTATCAGTTTTGTTATGTTGCTCGGAGTGGCCATGTTTATCCGCTTCTGGTTCGGGCCATGGAAAAAGATGCGTATTATCAGTTGATAAGATTGACATATAATGATTAATAGGATTTTAAAACAGGCGAACGATCTTTTTACTAAAGGGGATATTAGAATGATTTGGGACAGAATTACCACAGAGAATATACTCTTTGTACTTGTAGATTATCAGGAGAAGTTTTTCCCTCTTTTTAAGAAGAAACACCTCGATGTAGTGCAGAAAAATATCCTGCTTCTGGTGCAGATGTTCGGCAGGATGGGAATCCCCATGATCGGAACTGATCATTACCGGAAAGGCCTGGGGCTGACGGAGAAGAAAATCCTGGAAAACTGGACAGGAGAGAGCTTTAAGAACAAGATCACTTTCAGCTGTCTCAGGAATGATGAGTTTTCTGCAGATTTTACTGCCAGAGAGAAAGAGATTGTCGTGGTCTGCGGTCTGGAAACTCATATCTGTGTTCTTCAGACCGTTCTGGATCTTAAGAGGAGAGGGAAAGAGGTCATTGTCATTAAAGACGGATGCCTCTCTTCTACTACAGTGAGATGGGAAAATGGCCTGGATCTGGCCAGAGAAGCAGGTGCGCATATAATGAATGCCGAATCTCTTCTATTTTACCTTCTTGAGAGAGCTGATACTCCCGATTTTAAATATCTGGTTGAATTATTAAAGAAGTAATCGATCAGGTTTTCCGCCAGTTTCAGCGACGCCAGAACTTCGGCCCGTCTACCGATTACACTCTCGAAATTAATCCCTATGGGTATGTTTTTATGTATGGCATAATCAATCAATCTCTTTCCTGTTTCTTCCAGGTATTGAACTGAATAATCGAGGAAATCATCCGACTCGGGCAGATTGAGTATAAAGTCGCGTGGTATCTCGATTCCAAGCCATTTCAAAAATTCCAGACTGTTTCTGTTCCCTATCGGAGAAAAGGTCAGAATTAAAGGTTTCAGAGGGTAATCGAGAAGCTTTGATTCTTCTTTGTAATCTGAGAGGAGCTTTTCATAAAGAGATCCGTTATAAATACACTGGCTTATAAAAAAATCCACACCGCGATCGATCTTTGACAGCATCCGTTCAACTTCACTTTTTCCATTTTTATGCCGTTCTCCCATAAAAACGGCACCGATAGGGTTGTCATGAACATTTGATATTTCCAGTGCTCTATTGAGGGAGGTCTGGACAGCCGTATTTTTACTGGGAGATCCCACAAGAATAAATAGTTTGTCAGGATTATTTAAAAAGATGGAGTTCAGTTCCTCTTCTCTGTATTTACCTGAAGCGAGATAGATAATCTGCGGTAAATCACTGTGGTTGTTTAGAGATTCTCCATATTTTATAGGATCTAATGCCGGCTTGTACTGATAGGTTCTCTTTTCCCGGTTTCTCTCTTTTTCTTCCTGCACATCGTAGATTGATAGACCGTCAACTTCTATTGTGGAGATCCTGCCGGTTCTTCTTCTATTCAAATCGCTTAACTTTTCAGAAGAGATATTCTGTGCTGGTGGAGTTAAGCTATATAAAACTATTCCTGATTCAGATTGTTTCAGTTTTTCGATTAAGTTACTCATAATATGTCCTTTTATTGAACATACAGTTTTACAATCATTATTAAAATTGATATATTATCATATAAATATGAAATAAATTCATAGGTGGTTATATGCTGGAAAGATCTCATCTGGAAATTATCGAGGCATTGGATCGAAGAGGATCTCTGACTAAAGCTGCGGACGAACTCCATCTAACTCAATCAGCTTTGACCCACAGCATCAGGAAACTGGAGGAAATGACCGGATCGGTTATATGGAAAAAAGAGGGGAGAGGTCTCCGGCTGACCGGAGCGGGGGAATTAATTCTTCAATCGGCAAAGCGGCTGCTTCCGCAATTTGTCAGTATTGATGATCATTTAGCTGAATATGGAACAGGAAGAAAGGGGAAGCTGACAATAGGAGTAGAATGTCACCCCTGTTTTGAATGGCTTGTTCATATGGTCCACAAGTATCTGGAAAAATGGCCCGATATTGATCTTGATGTTACCAGGGAATTCCAGTTTGACGGACTGGACGCCCTGGAAAATCATAAAGTAAATATGATAGTCTCTCCCGATTATGTCCCCGGAGATTCTCTCCTCCATATAGGTATTCTTGATTTTGAACTGCAGTTGATGACTGGCCCGGATAATGATCTGGTGCATAAAGAATTCATCAGTCCCGGGGATTTGAATAACCAGACCCTCTATACATATCCCGTATCGAAGTCCAGACTGGATATCTTCAAATTGAATATTAATCCCGAAAAACATATACCCGTTGAAGCCGCCGAGATCATGGTACAGCTCGTAGCGGCTGGTAGGGGTGTCAGCACTTTCCCCGACTGGCTGATAAAAAGATATGCTGAAGAATTCAATGTCCGGGGTGTCCCTATAACCAAAGAGGGATTAAAGAAAAAGCTGTATCTGGTTATTAGAAAGGAAGACAGAAATATCCCCTTTATAAACAGCTTTATTGAGTTAGCAGGAAAATCCAGAAATCCATCAGCATGAAATTGTGTGACAATGGACCACAGGTCATGGTAATATATCTCTATGCCGAATATCCGGGAAGTGGCGAAAAGAGCAGGAGTATCCGTTGCTACTGTGTCCCGCGTTTTAAATCATCCTGAAAGAGTATCTCCCCAGACAAAAGATCGAATTGATAAGATCATGGTCGAAATGGATTTCTCCCCCAATGTTTTTGCCAGAAGTCTGAATTTGAAAAGATCCAATTCTATCGCTCTGATTATTCCGGACATTCAGAATCCTCAGAATATGGAAATTGCCAGAGGGGTGGAGAGGGTCGCTCATCAGAAAGGGTATAACCTCCTTCTCTGCAATACGGAAAAAGACCGGGAAAAAGAGCAGAGTTATATTAGGATGCTTATGGAGAAGAAAATTGATGGAATTATTCTCGCTTTTACACTTCTCCTGCAAGCTGATTTCGATGAAATACAGAAAAAGAATATCCCCATAATTCTCTTTGGACAAAATGTTCTGAAGAAGAATATCAGCAGTGTCTACTCCGATTTTAAAGAAGGAGCTTTTATCGCTGTTTCTCATCTGATAGAGCTGGGTTTTAAGAGAATCGCCTATATCTGCGGTGGTGAAGATCATCTGGAAAACCGCGATAAAACTCTCGGTTATAAAGAAGCTCTACTCAAGGCGGGTGATAAGGTTTCAGAGGAAATGATTTTTCAGGGAAAAGACGATATAGACAGCGGTTATCTGGCTGCTTTAAAGTTATTGAAACAGACCCCCAGGCCCGATGCTGTTTTTGTCGCCAATGATCTGATGGCTATGGGCGCTATAGATGCCTTAAGAACTGAAGGGATCCGGGTTCCCGAAGATATTTCGATCATCGGTTACGATAATATTAAAATGTCAGCGCTCATAGAGCCTAAATTGACCACAGTTTCCTGGCCGGTTTACAAAATGGGACTCATCTCTGCCAGAATTCTGATAGAAGAGGTGGAAAACTCTGGAGATGTAAAAATGACACAGAATATTTTCCTCAGTCCAAAACTAAAGATTCGCAAATCATGCGGGCATGAGGCTAGAGTCAGTGAAATATTTGATTAAAGGCAGGTACAGCGATGGAGCTTAGCAGCAATCTAATGGGCATTTCTTTAAAAAATCCTCTGATTTTATCTTCCGGACCCATGTCCCGCAGTGGTGAGATGATGATAAAAGCTTTGAAAGCCGGTGCATCTGCCGTAGTTACGGAAACCATAATCAATGAGATACGGCCGAACGTGCGCCCCAGAATCATTAATCGCGGTGAAGGGCTCCAGAATATTCGACTCTACAGCGAATTTTCTCTAGAGGAATGGGAACGGGAGATTGGAATAGTCAAAGAGCATGGAGGAGTTGTCATAGCCAATATTCTGGCTCACAGTCCTTCAGAAATGGCTTTTCTAGCAAGGACCGTGGAAAAATATGGTGTAGATGCTCTGGAATTGGGAGTTTCTTCTCCTCATGGTGAAGGTCTGTCAATTCAGGGCTGTGATCCCCTCAATCTCTACAAGATGGTAAAAGCGGTCGTTGAATCGGTCAATATTCCAGTCATGGTCAAACTGTCTCCCTCTGTGAACAATCTGGCGGCTCTGGCTGATGCGGTAGAAAGGGCCGGTGCAAAAGGGATCAGCGCTATAAATACGGTCCGCTCTATTCTCGGTGTAAATATCGATGAGATGACTCCCCTGCTGCCGACCTACGGTGGTTATTCCGGTGAACCTATCAGACCTATAGGCCTGGGGGCCGTGGCTACGATCTGTCAGACCGTAGATCTCAGTGTGTCGGGAATTGGGGGAATAAGCAGATTTAGTCATCTGCTTGAATATCTTATGCTGGGAGCCGACACCTGTCAGCTCCAGTCTGCTCTTATTCTCCATGGCTTTAGTCTCATAAGAGAAATTCTTGATGAGCTTCAGAGTTGGATGGAGGAGAAAAAGTTTTCATCTCTCGGGGATATCCGGGGAAAAGCTCTCAATCATCTGAAATCCTTTGATGAGATTGTTCTCGAACCGAAAATTGCCTCAGGTCTACAGGATTGCCCCTTACCACGATGTACTCTCTGTAGTGATTCCTGTACATATAATGCTCTGGAGAAAAATGAAAAAGACCTCGTGGAGATAAACAGGGAATTGTGTACGGGATGCGGATTGTGTATCAGCATCTGCCCACGGGATTGTTTTTCCATGGCCTGGAACGGCTGATCTCTATAACGCCCTTTTTTGAAAACTTAAAATGTCAGCTTTTATTGATCTTAGAATCAGGGGATACACAACTTTTTTAAAATAGGCTTTATACACCATTTTCTTTTTATATAGGGCAAAGTCATTTATAAACTCATTCTTCTTTCTTTCAAGATAGCTTTCATCTTTGTTCTCTCTGTTATACATATTAGCCATTGGTTTTAAGGATATATCGATTCTATCCTGATAAGCACCGAGAATTCTGAAAATATTATAAAGTGAGTAATGGTCCATTAGTATTCTATGGAAATCTGATTCATTCTTTGCTTTTAATTTTTCATATTTTTTCGGACTCAGAATTTTCAGCAGTTCAATTTTATTCAGGATTATATGATTATCATTAAATGCTCTTTCAATAGCATTCATTACCAGTCGATTCCCTCTGTAGTACTGAATCGTTTCAAGTATTTCATCGGCACCTTCTTCTCCCAGTTCAAGAAAGGAGATCACCATTTTTGCCATCTGTTCCGGAAGATCACTACTGACCTGAACACTATAGGACTTGAAATGAACATTATTTTTTTTCTTAAGAATGACTTCCTTAAAAGAGAATAATTCGTTTAATTCAATATTCTTATATTCCCCATTATCTTTGGCCGCTTTGCTCTTAAACTCTTCATAGTAATGCCTGATGATATTTTCCTGATCTAAAATCCTATACATTTTATGAGATATTCTCAAACCGCCTATGGGAGCAGTTGTCTCCATGCGTCGGGCTTCAATAACCGGTTCCCCGATGATATCCCACTGTTTTTTCCCTCGGGGACCGAAATTCCCAATACTGACCTCACCGATGCTGGCTCCTATTCTGATTTTGATCTGAAACTTCGCATCTACTCCGGAAGCCATGGCCAGATTATCTCTTAAAGAACTGATAATAAAAAAGGCATGTTCAACAGATTCTTTTGTTTCGGGGCTGGTGTTTTCATCTAAAAATAATTTGCTGGCTTCATTAAAGAGCTGGCAGGCTCTCTGTACTTCAATACAGGTATAAAATAAATTGGCTGCTATATAGTTACTGATCTCATTTTCTGACATATTGTTTATATTGGGATCAATAATACCGCCAAAGTGGAACATTAAACTGTCCCCTTCTATTTTGTTTAGAAACCCGCCTTTTTTCTTGATTACATGAGTAAAAGCCGAATAGAGACCATTTAGCAGAAGCTGGTTTTCTTTTGGACTTAACCATTTTGAGAGGTAGGAGTAATTCGCTATATCGATGAAACCGATACCCACAGTTGATTCAACTGGATTCATCGGGATTTCACCTTTGATCAGAAGAGCGTCGGCCAGTTGCTGATGGATATAATAGGATTCAACCTTTTTCTGGAAAACCTCTTTTCCGTTATTTTTTAATTTAACTTCTGTTTCTTTTTTGGGGATAAAGTCATTTGCTTCTGATGAATTAAAAAAAACGGATAAATCAATATCTTCAAAATCCTGGTTTTTTAGGGAATCAGG
>JAEINM010000176.1 GCA_016342385.1 Spirochaetaceae bacterium
AAAAAGTTTTGTTTTCGGATATATTATTGCTGTAATCTCGACATTCTACGGATTCAGAGTAAGAAGAGCTATAACAGAAGTTCCGGTTGCCACAATAAAGTCAATTGGAAACTGTATAACATATATTATTATTGCAGATGCGGTAATAACACTAATATCACGGCTTTAGGAGGATGAACTGATTACGTTAGCCATGATCGACTCCAGTTTAATACTCGAGGGAGAAACCGTACTTGATAAAGTCAATCTGAATATAAATTCCGGATCAACAACCGTCATATTCGGACGTTCGGGAAGCGGTAAATCCACATTGTTAAAATGTCTGGCAGGACTTATAAAAATTAGTGATGGTCAGGTTCTCTTTAATAATGACAACATCTTGAAGATGAATGAGAAACACTATTTTGCCATGCAGGCTCAATCGGGTTTTGTCTTTCAGGATGCTGCTTTATGGTCGAATCGGAGTATATATGATAATCTGGCTATCCCTCTTCAGGTTCTCGATCCTTTTATGGATAAAAAATCGATTGATAAGCGGATAAGATCAGCTGTCAATATGTTTAACTTAAAAGATAATCTGATGGTTCGACCTTCTGCCATTTCCGCTGGAGAAAAAAAAATTATCTCTTTTTTGAGAGCTATGATGACTGATCCGGAAATCCTGTTTCTCGATGAACCGACAACTTCTATTGATAAAAAGAATGTTTCCCGATTAAATGCTATAATAAAGGAACTTAAAAAAAGACAAAAAACAATAATTACAGTTACTCATGATTTTCTTTTGGCAAAATCTATTGCTGATAATATTATACTGATAGATGAGGGCAGAATTATTAAATCGGGAAGTTTTGATAGTATAATTTATTCTGAAGATGAAGAAATCATCAATATTATTGAAGAGATAAAAGGACAGGTCTAGGATTGAATTTTAAATTTCGTTTTGCCGACCAGATTGTTGGACTATTTGTACTGACTTCAGTCGTACTTATTTGCGTTGCCCTCATTCTTATCGGAATTAATAAAAGATGGCTCAGAGATGATTTAATATATAGTAGTCGATTTATTTCTGCTAAGGGTATGCGAGTCGGAATGTCGGTTACTCTAAAGGGATTTAAGATTGGTGAATTAAAAACATTCAATCTAAATGATGAGAATCTGGTTGATGTCACATTTGTAATTTATGAAGAATACCTCAATAAAATAGTTCAGGATTCAGTCATTGAAGTGCAGGTTAGTCCCATAGGATTGGGATCATCTATGCTCTTTTTTCCCGGAATTGAAGAAGGTAAACCTTTACCGGAAGGTTCAATGATATTTTCAACACATTTTGTTGAAGGGCGAAAACTAGTCAAAGAGGGCAAGGTTGATAAAGGAAATTCCGGTGATCCCATCGATACGGTCTTAAAAGATGCTGATGAAATGATTTTATCTCTCAATAGTGTATTAATTGATATAGATGAAATCTTATTAGGGTATAATCCTGGACCCATTGGGGAAATACTCATAGGAATAGAAACTATGATGCCTGAAATAAACGGTATAATCGGAAATGTCAATAGCAGCACATTACCAAAAATAGATAGATCTCTTTCCGATATAAACAAGGTTACCAGATCGATAGCCATTTTAAGCAGAGAACTGGAATCTATTGAAGGGATTATATCTCAGGTTCTGGATCCGGAAAGTTCCATCGCTACTTTTTTAAATGATGATAAGGTTCTGTTTGCAGAGGTTTTTGGTATCCTGGATGAAATCCACAAGAGTATGATTCAGGTCCGGGAGCTGACAGAATATTTTAACGGCCTGAGCCCCGAAATAACCGCCCTTGTGGAAGGAACCGGATCAGCTATTGAAGAGGTGGAAAAAGTGCTCCAGGGTATAAAAAATAATCCTCTCTTAAGAGGTGGAATTGAAGAGGAGAAACAACAGGATACGGTTTCTTCTTCTATGAGAGATGGAGAGTTTTAGTGGCAAATAGAAAAATCCTTATATTGTTTCTGATCTTATCTTTTATATCCAATTCCTGTTCATCTCTTCCGGGTAAAAAGGATCTCAGGTCTCTTGAAATTAAGAATAAAGCCGTAAAATTTCAGAAAGATGGAATTAGTCAGTTTAATGCGGGACGATACAAGCAGGCACTGGATTTTTTTAATATTGCCTTTTTGTTGAGCGCATCAATTGACAATGAAGAAGGTCTGGTTCTGACTCTGAATTCTATTGGGAGAACTAAGCTTGCAGAGTCTGAAAATGAGGAAGCATATGAGTCATTTAGTAAAGCATTAATTATAGCAGAAAGACTCGGGGACTCGTTGCTTATAATGAAAACAATTGGAAATCTTGCAGATTACTATATTATGACAGGTGATCTCGATCGGGCTTTTTCTCTGCTGACCGATTCCTTAGAGGAAGCCGATGGTATAAAAAGCACAGAAAGTGCTTATCTTGCACACACCTTAAGTCTTGTATTCAGAAAACGGGGAGAATATGATGAATCTCTTGAATATCTGAATAAAAGTCTGACCTATAATTTAAAAAATAATGCCTTTAGAGCTCTGGCATCAGATTATTATATGATGGCATCTATTTATTCTCTTCAGTTAAATTACAATGAAGCTTTACACTTTGCTCAAGAAGCTCTTAAATATGATAAGATGATTGAATATTCACAGGGAATTGCCGCAGATCTTGAAGCTCTGGCAATCATTTCCGGGAAAATGGGAAATACCGAGATATCAGAAATATATCTCAACCGATCCATTGCTGTTCTGAATGCGATAAACAATGTGAATGAATTAGAAGTTCAAAAATTGGATCCGAATAATGATCTGGTTCAATAAGGAGATATATGCTTAGGTCAATACGAAATATTCTGCTGGTGTTCCTGTTTATACTGGCTTTCTACTTATTAAATATTCTATCCTCTTTATTACTTCCCCTTGTTTTTGCAACTCTTGTAGTAATAATGTATCAGCCTTTAATGATATTTCTTCGAAAAAACAGGTTCCCCACGGGAGTTATTGTACCGATTATTGCGACATTAACAATTTTTATTATTCTGGTTATTATAAATATTATTATAAATTCAGTAGGAAATTTTGCCGCGCAGTCAGATTTTCTTGTCTCTCAGTTTCTAAAAAAAGTTGATGCCATTATAACACAGGTTGAAGTCTTAACCCAATCCCGCTTGAATCTCGACAATATTTCTGAGTATTTAAGGGGGCTCGTTAATGGCGAGAGCCTTGCAAAGGCGCTCAGTTCAGTTGCATCCGGTCTTGGTAATTTCGGTAAATCATTTTTTATGTTTGCTTTATATTTTGTTATTTTGCTCGGTAGTATGACAAATTATAAAGAATATATCAGTTATGTTGTTAAAGACGACGAGCGGTTTTTACGGGAGATTGAGAGTCTGCAGCGTTCAGTATCAACTTATATGACTATTAAAGTCATTGTCAGTGCTTCAACAGGACTTCTGGCGGGAATAATATGTATGCTTTTCGGAGTAAAATTCCCTGTATTTTTTGGTTTTCTCACTTTTCTTTTAAATTTTATACCTTCAATAGGTTCAATAATAGCAACAATCCCTCCCGTGTTAATGGCGATTATTCAATTTGATACTTATCAGAAAGCTATTATAATACTGATTATCCTTGGTCTTCTCCAGATGACTATCGGTAACTTCATAGAACCTAAAATTATGGGTGACCGCTTGAGGCTTAATACCGTAACAGTTATATTCGGACTTGTATTCTGGGGAATCATATGGGGAATCCCCGGAATGCTCCTGTCAGTTCCTCTACTTGTCATTCTGAAACTTATCCTGGATTATTCAGATACCCTGAGTGTTGTTGCCAGAATCATGGGATCCCAGAGGAAAAAGTCATAAATTTTGCTAAATAATTTCTTCCAAACTATACTATATGTAAATTATATATTAGGGAGTAATTTTGAGTATTGATCGTGAATCCTCTTCAGATCGTTTAAAAAATATAAAATATGAAGAGTTAAACAGTACTTTTCTCGAGTATACTCTCAGTTCCCTTATCAATACTTTTCCCGATCGGATCTATCTGAAAGATACACAGTCCCGTTTCATTCTCATCAATGAATCTCTTGTAAGTCTTTTTAAGCAAAAAAACCAGGATGAAATCCTGGGCAAAAATGATTTTGATTTTTTTTCCCAGGAACACGCTCAGGCGGCTTATGATGATGAACAGGAGATTATGAGGACTGGAGAGGGGAAGACGAATTTTATAGAAAAGGAAACCTGGGAGGATGGCACTGTAACATGGGTTGCTTCTACAAAGGTCCCTTTTTATGATAAAGATGACAATATTATCGGTTTATTTGGGATTTCCAGGGACATTACCCAAAGAAAAAAAATAGAATTAGAACTGGAGAATAGAGCAAAAGAACTGAATTGTTTTATTGAAATTTCAACACTGGCCAAAAAGAAAGATCTAAGTGCCGAAGGGTTTATAAAAAAAATTACAGATTTAATCCCTCATCATCTTTCTTATGCCGGGATAAAAAGTGTACGGATCATAATAGGTCATAAGGCTATTAAATGTAGTAAATTCAAAGAAACTGATTTTATAAAATTTTACAAAATTAAAGAAAACAATACGAACATAGGTTCTTTGGAGATTTTCTTTGAAAGAAATATTAAAAGAAACCCTTATAAGCTTGCGACAGAGACTAATCAGGTTCTAAAACTGATTGCAGATAAGGTGGGTGAAGTTCTGGAAAGGAAATGGATTGAAAAGGATATAAGAAAATGGGAACATATAATTAATGATGCTGAAAGACATAAAGATTTATTCCCCTGATGAAACAAGTAGAGACAGAGCACTGAACTGACCCTGTCTCTACAGAGGGTTTATGTCTCTTCTACAATTATTTCTTCCTGAGGGATACTTGACTGTTTGTACTCAGGTATTCGAATCTTTGCATCTTCTTTCAATTCTTCGAGGAAATCAGTCATTTTACTTTGGCTTTTTTCCTGTAGGAGATAACTGTTAATTGATTCTTTTACATCTTCAAGCGGCACGGCAGATTCGGGGAATTTTGAATGAAGCTTTATGATGTGATATCCAAACTGAGTTTCGACAATTCCACTTATTTTACCTTCAGTAAGGGAAAAAGCAACTTCTTCAAAAGCGGGTATCATCTGACCTCGTGGGAACTCCCCGAGATCTCCGCCTTTTGGTCCACTGGGACCTTCTGATTCCAACTTGGCTAATTCGGCAAAATCGGCTCCGTTTTTTAATTCTCTTTCAATGCGCTCTATCTTTTTAAGAGCTGTAGATTTTTCCTGTTCTGTCGTTTTATCTTCCAGTGAAACGAGGATATGGCTGGCATGAACCCTTTCCGGTTCAGTGAAATAGGTGGGATTCTCATTGTAGAAGGTCTGGATTTCCTCATCTGAAACAACAGTTTCTTCGGGAACTCTTTCAGAGATCATTTTCTGAATCCTCATATCTTCGCTGATCACTTTTAAAAAACTTTCCATATTAAAACCCTGCAATTCCAGAGCTTCTGTAAAGGCTTCTTCACTGTCAAATCTTTGTTTAAAAGAAGAGATCTGTTCATCTAATTCTTCAGGAGAAATTTCATAGGAGATGGATTCCTGAAGAAGTACTTCGCGGATAATCATATTGTCTATAATCGATGCCCGCATCTCCGCCTTTTGCTCAGGTGGTAGAGCCATTCCCTGAGTCTCGTACTGGGTAAGTGCTTTTGCCATTTCAGTTTCTACTTTTTCAGTAGATATTTTTGTTCCGTTGACAATAGCCGCTACACCATTATCTCTGGTCATAAAATAGGCTGTTAAACCTCCGGCTGCAACTAAGGCGGCAACAACTGCCATTAGAATAACCGCTTTCTTGTTAATTTGTGACATTCTAGTCTCCTATGGAGTTCAATAATGTTTTCTGTTACGCAAAGTGGAACTGTATTTTTCCCGTTTATAGGGATCTACAGTTACAATTTCAATCTTCTTATCATGAATATCCATCCATTTTTTAAAAGATTCAGCCAGTTTAATCTGATCATGTCCGAAGCAGACTACCTGGGGATTGATTTTCATAACAACATTAAATGTTCCAGTAATTTTATCTGACAGGCAGGCATCATCAACCAATCCACTACTGATTATGTGTTTTATTCTCTCTTCTTGAGAATGAACAGGAGTTTTCTTTTTTATTGAACTGACAAAATCATCTCTAGCGATAACTGCTACCAGTTTATCGCCATATTCTGCAGATTGTTCCAGAAAAAACTTATGTCCGGGATGAATTACATCAAAAGTTCCAAAAACGAGAACTGTTTTCATCGATAATAGAATCCTTAGTTGATAAATAGCCTGAATCTTGTACCAAGTAATCAGATGAGGGAATTATCCCATATGTGAAAGTAATCAATTTCCTCTCATTTGTACAGTAAAACTTATGGGAAATCCTCTGGTAAACAAATTTCTTTTTTGATATTATTCAAAAATACTTTATTTACATCTACAGCTTGTAAGGGAGATATTATGAACACTTTGCTTGAAAAGTGCATTAGTCTGAAAAAATCATCTGTGAGACTGGGTAGCCTCGGAACTGAAGATAAAAACATCTCACTTCGGATTGTTGCTGATTTCCTCAAAATATACGAACCAGTCATTCTTAAAGCCAATGCTATTGATATAGAAAATGCTAAGAGAGAAGGTATGAAGGAGAGTCTGATCGACCGTCTCAGGCTCACTTCAGAACGAATAGATTCAATGGTGGAAGGAATAGAGAAGGTCATCTCTCTAAAGGATCCCGTATGGAACAGCCACGAAGTCTGGACACTTGAAAATGGTATTACAGTCAGTAAAATGTCAGTTCCTCTGGGAGTTATCAGCATCATTTACGAATCTCGTCCCAATGTGACAATTGATGCTTTTACTCTTGCGATAAAAAGCGGTAATGCTATCTTACTCAGGGGAAGTTCTTCTGCGATCAATTCAAATAAAGCATTGGTGAAAGCCGTAAAAGCCGGTCTTGAGACAGGACCTGTTTCTTCTGACATAATTGAACTGGTTGAAGATACAGATCGAAAGCTTGTAGGTGAACTTCTGAATATGACAGAATATCTCGATCTTGTTATTCCCAGGGGCGGGGCGGGCCTAATTAAATATGTTACAGAAAATGCCAGAGTTCCCTCTATTGAAACTGGTGTTGGAAATTGTCACATTTTTGTAGATGAAACAGCCAATCAGGAAAATGCTCTTGATATAATAGAAAATGCAAAAATACAGAGACCGGGAGTCTGCAACTCCTGTGAAACGGTGCTCATTCATAAAAATATTGCGGATAAATTTCTGCCTTTGCTGGTTAAACGGATCGGCGACAGGGTAGAACTCCGGGGATGTTCAGAGAGCTGTAAAATCTCAGAAGTAAAAAAAGCCGATGAACTTGACTGGGAAACAGAATATCTCGATTATATTCTCGCAGTAAAAATCGTTGATTCCAATGATATGGCAATCGATCATATAAACAGATATGGTTCAAAACATTCAGAAGCTATTTTGACTAATGACCTTGGCAATACAAAAAAGTTTCAGAGAATGGTTGATGCTGCAGCTGTCTATGTAAATGCTTCTACAAGATTTACAGACGGAGGAGCCATGGGATTCGGGGCGGAAATGGGGATCAGTACGCAGAAAATACATGCCCGTGGACCAATGGGTCTAAATGAGCTTGTAACGATAAAATATGTCATGGATGGAAACGGACAGATCCGGGAGTAGTAATGGTTTCAGAAACAATACTGGACAGCAGAAAAATTGTAATTAAAATAGGCTCCAATACTCTTTCCACAGATGATGGTGTTTTGAATAAAGGTTTTTTCAGTACCTTCAGCAAACAGGTTAAAACTCTGACTGATATGGGTAAGCAGATCATCATCGTCTCTTCCGGA